>JAURHO010000239.1 GCA_030833265.1 Crocinitomicaceae bacterium
TCTTGCGCACCTGGAAGTTCAGTCTATTTGGGCTTCTTTTTCTGCTCATAGGAGTATTTTTGTTTTTTTCGAATCAAGAGCGTCAATTTTCAGTCACCAGCATTCAAAAGCGCTTCACAGAACTAGAAAAAACTGCGCAACAGCAAGCTCGGCTGATACTAAAGGAACTCGATAAGGGCAATAACCTTCCAAAATCCAGTATCCTTACTTACCATCTTTATGAAAAAGATGTCCTTTTCGGTTGGAGCAGCAATCAACTGCCAATTGGCCGCTATCAAACAGACCTCTTCCCTTCAAATGGATTGGTTAAATTGAACAACGGTTATTATTACAGTCACACCATTCAAAAAAAAGACATCACCTGCTGTGTGAGTTTTTGTCTGCTCAAAGAATATGAATTTAGCAATGCGTATTTAGGAGCGGCAAATCCTGGTTTTTGGAAGCAGCAATTCAAAGTAAGCCTCAGTGGGCCTGAAAAATTCGCAATTCGCGACCGGCATCGAGATATCGTCTTCTACGCCAGCCCATTAGCGCTTGATACACTTCCGGCAAGCAGCAACTGGGGTCCGGTTTTTATGCTAATTGCTATACTCTTGTTTTGCTATCAGCTGCAAACCTATTTTGAAAGAAGTTGGTGGGGCGGCCTATTGTTATTGCTCGGTTTGGTAGTTGTAAGAATTGTGTTTTATGAAATCAATTGGCCGGCCGAATGGCTTTTAAGCGATTGGTTTTCGGCAGGTTTTTTTGCCTACAACGAGTGGTATCCCGATTTCTTTTCTTATTGTGTCAATAGCCTGTTCGTAGTTTTTGGCCTTCGGATCATTAGTTCACTTTGTCGCGTCATGGCGCGTTGGTGGGCCCATGCCATTACACTGTTGTTACCACTGCTTCTCTGGCTCTATATCCTGCATTTGTTAAAGATTCTCATTGAGCACTCCAATATACCGCTGAGCTTTGAACATCTTTTTGACTTGCGCTTGACCTCTTATTTCTTTTTCTCCCTGTTGGGTTTCTTACTCTACAATTTTCAGAAATCAGTATTATATGCGTTGGAATTGAACCGAAACGAACGTTGGTTCAGGAATACTGTGCGCAAAATCGCGTTGTTGGCTTTGCCTTTTGTGGCATTGCTCGTCGAAAGCCAAGATTGGATCAATACCCTCCCACTACTTGTCATTTTTGTGCATCTCTTATTTGAAAAATACAAGAGAAATTCTTGGAGGAGACTCAGTAGCCAACTATTGATATTAGCCATTAACGCCGCTATTGTCACCTTTTACTTGCATGCACTCCAAACACAAAAAGACCTGGATAATCGGAAACTTTTTGGCCAACAACTCTCCATTGAACGGAATATCAATTTAGAATTAGCTTATGCGCAAATAGCCCCAAATATTGCGGAGGAGAATTGGTTGGCAGCCTCTTTCGATTCACTCCAAAAACAATTTACTAAAGTTGGTTTTGAGCATACACTAACTCAAAAATTCTTTACCGGAGTTTGGGACGGATTTGACATCGAAGCCGATTTATACGGGCCCACCGACGCACCTTGTTTTGGCTCAGACAGCCTCGAATTAAGGCGACTCAAGACGCTCGTAAAGCACCATGGTCAGGCATCAGATATTCAAGAGGGATTGTTTTTTATGCCTCATGAAGAGGAAGGGTTGAGCTACGTGATCCTGCTGCGACTCCCATCACAAAAAACACTTGCCATTACACTAGTTTCAAAAAGAATCCCAGAGGAAATTGGATTTCCAAGATTGTTAATTTCTGATCAAGCCGGGATTTCAAATCGTTTAGAGGCCTATACCATCGGTAAATATGCGGAGGGCAGACTCATCCATCAGACAGGTACATTTAATTATCCAAACCTCTTGCGCACTTTCGAACAAAAAGGAAACAAGCGCAGTCAATTCGAAGACAACGGCTACACCCATGTTTTGGTGCAGCGCCACAAGGGTTCTGCAATCATTATCTCGTCTCCCACAACTAGCTGGTTCACCAACGTTACGAGTTTTGCCTTTATGTTTGTTTTTTGGGGCGTGTTGTTAGTGATGAACCAAGTTTTCCGGACCATTTTCCGCAACAAAAGCGTGCAATGGTCGCTTTCTTTTAAAGTTCAGCTGGCCTTTTTACTCATCTTAGGCCTCTCCTTATTCTTATATGGCCTCGGAAGTTCTCTTTTCATTGGGGAGCAATTCGACCATTATACGCAACAAGCATTGCGCGAAAAACTGTCGGCTGTTCAGACTGAATTACGCGGCCAAACGATCGATTTAGACACCTTAGATGTCAATGAAGTGGGCAAGCCCTTAGAAAGTAAATTAGCGCGGCTTTCTGCCGTTTTCAAAACCGATATTTTTGTTTTTGACAACGATGGTTTTCTGATTGCCTCTTCGAGACCAAAGCTTTTCGCTTATGGGCTCATTGGTGAACACATGAACGCACAAGCCATGGATGCGCTCATTGGCAATAACCAAAGCTATTTCTCGCACCAAGATCAGATTGGTAGGCTCACCTACAGAAGTGCCTACATTCCGATCATCAATCAAAGCAGAA
>JAURHO010000240.1 GCA_030833265.1 Crocinitomicaceae bacterium
GTCGATGTTGTTCGCCTTCACCTGTGCCATGGCGAGATGCTAGGTCACACGCGCCACCGCCAGATCACGGCGATCGGGTAGGAGGCGTCATCAATGAAACCGGGGATCAACCTTTCTTATGGACACCATTGGCTGATAGTTCAAAAAAATTATTTGTCTGGACCGCAGGCAAGGGCTATTCTTATTTCCATAATATTGCAGCGAATCAACAGCAGTTCGAATGGGAGAAACGCATCTCTCAATACACCCAAGAGTTGGCAAACTACCCTTACGACATCGTGCAGTTGCGCTATACAAAAAACGCCGACAACGGCCCAGTAGACACCACCTTGTGTCGCTTTGTTCACGAATGGAATCAAAAATACAGTTCGCCTCAATTGGAGCTTGCTAACCTAGACACCTTATTCACCAAATTCTTAACTCAAAATAAGTCAGCCTTACCCATAAAAACTGGTGAAATCAGTCCTTATTGGGAAGATGGTGCTTATTCAACAGCCGCTGAAGAAATTCAAATGCGTCGCTTGGTTCAAAAAGTAATTGACCTAGAAGCGCATTACAAAACACAAAACGAATATGCCGCATATGAAAAAGCATTTGCGGCAATCCACCGCAACCTGATTTTATTTCACGAACACACTTGGGGTTCTTGGTGCAGTATTTCAGCTCCCGACACTTATTTTACCACCGAACAATGGCGCATCAAAAAAGCTTTTCTAGACAGCGCACAGGCACAATATGAACGCCTTGAGAATAAACAGGTCTTAGCGCAAAAACGCGATTCCAAAGCGCTTTCTAATATCATGTTTTCATGGTCAGGGCAACACCCCGGCCTCCAATCATTGACCTATAAAAATCAAGAATTATTGGTCCAGGATACGCTAGGTTTAGGTGCGCTCATTTATAGCTTGGGTATTGCCCCGCAGCTCAACAAGGCGGTGCCACTCATACAAACCGATTCAAAAAAGAACAAGCAATCCTTTGCAAACGAGCAACTTCAAGCCTCGCTGCGCATCGAAAGCGGCCCTGAAGCAAATGAACTCATCTTTCATTACACCCTAGACAAAAAAGCCATTCGAGAAAAAGAAGCCCTACATGTTTGTTTGCCCTTTGCGCTTCAAAATCCAACGTTATCTTATGGCGAAGCAACCTTATTGAATTACCCTGGCGATCAACTACCCGGCTCCAACAAAGAATTTATTTGTGTTCCAGAAAAATTTATCCTTGAAGATGCCCGCTTTAAAATCACCATCTATACGCCAGATTGTAACCTCATCGAAATCGGCCAACCGATCAACGAACAACAGCAATTCGGCGCCAAAGTCTGGTCAAGAGAAACTCAAGATGTTTCCAAACTTTACCTGTATGTCTTCAACAACTACTGGCACACCAACTACAAAGCCGACCAAGGCGGCCACTTAGAATTTAGTTTCAGGGTGAAGGTGGAGGAGAAGGAGAAGTAAAAGTAAAAAAAGCCCCAATAAAAATTGAGGCTTCGTGTCGTTAGTTCAATTGAACCTATAATTTATCAGCTTTCTTTTTAGATGAAGTCCAACTATTATCCAATTCGTATGCTTTTAAATACATAGCTTTGGCTTTTTGATTGTCACCAGCTTTTGAATAGAAATCACCCATTGAATCATAGGCATTTGGAGTGCTAGCATAAACACGTAAGTAAATTTCAAAATGCATTTTTGCTTTATCCATTTGACCATCAGCCATGTATTTATAGCCTAAAACATTGTTTACACAGCCATTTTCAGGGGCGCGTTCCCAAGCGGGTGTTAAAATTTGAATGGCCTTTTTAGCGTCTTCTTCTGCATATGCTAAAATGGAACGAAGATACAAGTCATCGGATGCATAAATTAACGCTTGCTCCAAATGATATTTAGTTACAGCTGCATCGTGTGTGTTAAAAGATAAAATGACGTGTCTTTCTGCTGGGGTGGCATTTTCGATTTTAGAAACGGCCAAATTATAGCACTCATCTAATTTGGTTTGATTATTAGACATTTGATAATATTGAAGTTGCCCAAGATGTGCGACAGCTAGTGTGTTATCTAATGCTACTAATGAGTCTGACATTTTTAACGCTTTAGTATTCTCTAAATTCATCATGGCCTCTCGCATGTCAAAATATGCAGTTTCATGAGATTTATTTTTTGTTGAAGGCCATAAAAAGTGTGTGGCGGCCTCTGAATAATCCGCACCTACGTAACGAATGTATTTCATTTGACCTTTTTCTTTTGTAACGATACAAGAAAAATTTCGATGGGTAGTATTTGCGCCAGAAATATACCACTTGACAGTTCCCATAACGTTGGCATAATCACCCATCAAGAAAACATCGTAAATCTCAACTTGAATTGAATCTTCAAAGAACCTACTGCCGTCATCATTCTTTGGTTTTTTAAATGACATAGGCTTGTTTTTCCAAACTGGATTTCCCCAAAAAATAAGTTGGTCACTAATTGAATTATAATATCCGTCGACCGCAGCTTTATACCCGACTTGCGCTTCTGTGC
>JAURHO010000241.1 GCA_030833265.1 Crocinitomicaceae bacterium
CTTAGGGAATCAGGTTTCTTAACGATTGTAATTCTGCAACTTTTTGAGCAGATCCGACT
Source organism: Crocinitomicaceae bacterium (assembly GCA_030833265.1). Classification (GTDB taxonomy): domain Bacteria; phylum Bacteroidota; class Bacteroidia; order Flavobacteriales_D; family Crocinitomicaceae; genus UBA952. The sequence goes on from JAURHO010000241.1 coordinate 60, forward strand.
TGCTGAAATGCATAGATCAAATTCGAAAGCATCCTTTTGAGTATGGCAGAATTAGAGCAGGGTTCGAAATGACTCCGGTCTGGCTGCAAGTGAATTCCATTCAAAAAAGCCTTGATTTCATTGGCGTCAAAAATACTTCCTTTTGCGAATGCATTGATGTAAAATAAAACACCGTAGTTGTCTTCTTGCTGAATGCCTATTGAAGTGTGTTTGCTGTCCATATAGGCAAGTACAAAATGATTGGGCAAATTGACACCGTAAATCGGTAAATCTAAAGACTGAGCAATGATACTGTATATAACGCATAGGCTCAGCGGATTGCCTTTTTTACTTTCCAAAACATTATTGATATACGAATTGGAAGGTGTATGATAGTTTTGACCATCACCTCTGAATCGGTGCATTCCAAAAAAGATGCGATTGAAAATCTTGACTTGCTCAAAGGCAGTTTGGTGGTCATTGAGTTCGAGCCAAATGTCTCTACGGATGGCTTGAATGCGCTCCTGTAAAAGCGTTTCGTCTAGTCCGGGATACTGGTAACGTGCAATGATGATCGCACCGCTCAATAAGTCTTTGTCTGGAGATTGCAACCAAGCAGTCAATTGTGCCTTTACGGTTTCAAATTGAATGTCGTGTATCAGGTTTTCTACGCGATCTTGGAATAAAAGCCCATAGTAATCTTGCTCCCAGGATTGTTCTAAAACAGGTAGTACCTGAGTGCCAAATTTCATGAGCTCATCTCTTACCTGTTGAAATACCATTTCATCGGGATCATCGATCAGTCTAACCAAGGCTTGTATTGTTGCTTGAGCATCCATGTGCGACAAAAATAGAAGCAGAAGCTACATGGCTAGCGGGGCATTCAGATCTTTTTCAAGGGTCAAGTGTTAATTCAGTGAAACCTTTTGAAAGAATCAGCGTTAATAAGGTTTCCAAATTAACTTTGCTACAGGTTGATTTTAAGAGGCTCTTCGGAGCCTCTTTTTATTTTAGGACATTCGCAAAAAATCACGCACCAAATAGGTAAGTGCTTTGCCTACAATTATATCTTCTTTCTCATCGGTTGGCGCAGCTTCGGTGAGGTGGAGGTAAGCAATTGTAGGGCGGATATGACCCAACCTTAATACCAAAGTCCGAATTTGATCCAAAGACCAACCAGAAGGGCTCAGTGCCGAACTTGGCATATTGGCAATGGCATCCATATCGATCTCAATACCCACCGCATGGTGCTGGTGAGCAACGAAACCCAGCACATCATCGTTGAGCTGATGAGGCCCTTGGAGGTAGTCTTCATAGAAACGATGTACAACTTTGGGATCCTGGAGTTTTGCTCGAATGCTTGCATTATTGAAAGCCTCATGCAAGCCAAAAACGCCATATTGTTCGATTAAATTTTCTTGAAGCGCAAAAGCAAACGAATTGCCACTGTGGCGTTTGTCGGTAGGTCGTAAATCGGCGTGCGCATCAATGTTGACAACACTCAGCTTTCCTTTTTGAGCAGCCCAACGCATGAGCGGAAGTGCGTTGTTATGCCCACCACCCACAACGATTGGAATTTGTCCGTCGCGAAGGTGTTGCTCGAGCACATTGAATAAAAGGGTGTCGAGTTCGCTTACCATGGCCATTGCTTCTGGCTGATCCAATGGCTGCTTGATTTGTTTGATTTGACCTAAAAATGCGGCCTTTTCTGTAGCTGCACCCTTATAACTTTGGGAATTGAAAAAAACTTTCGCAAAAGCCTTGAATGCATTTTCACTACCCACCCGACCTAGATTGGCTTGCGGACCCGCATTTTCTGCCACACCAATGATGACAAACTTTGCTTGCTCTAAATGTTGAGTCGTGATGTGCTCCCCAACACGCGTCTCGCCGTTGCGGGTTTGAAAAGATAATTTTCGCTCAGCTGGATTGAAAAGTTGAAATTCAAATGCGCTCATTCATTGGAAGTTAAAAGTGATAAAATAGTATTCGGGATAGGAATGGGTTTTTGAGAAATAGCGTCGACAAAAACCAGCAAAGTAAAGGCCTCATTCAAGAGCTTTCCTTGACCATTGTAGGTTTCGTATTCAAATGCAATGCGCACCCCCTCTAACTGCACAATTTTGGTGCGGATCTCCAACTCGTCATCGTAGAGCGCCGGCTGGTGATAGTTGATTTCGAAGCGCTTGACAGGCAAGAGAACTCCTTGTTTCTCCAATTTTTTATATTCGATGCCCTTTTCGCGGAGGGCTTCTACTCTCGCCACCTCAAAATAACTTGCGTAATTGCCGTAGTAACAATAACCCATTTGGTCGGTTTCGGAATAACGAACGCGAATTTTTGTTGAAAACACTAAATGGCTTAAAGCGCTTAAGTCTGACATGGAACTGATTTTTTACAAATTTTTACTTGTATGATCGATTAGACTATCGTAAATTTACCAAGCCCTCGGTGAATTTCGCGTTTATTAAATTAAATT
>JAURHO010000242.1 GCA_030833265.1 Crocinitomicaceae bacterium
GGTTAAGCAACTTGCTATGGGATAGGTGGAGATGCCAATGTGGTAGTGAATGCAAGCTATTTACAAAATAGTAAAGTTTCGAACTTTAGACTCTGAGCGCAACCTTGATAAAGATTCAACCGTCTAGATTCATGGCGACTTCACTTATGTAAACTATTTTAAGCATCCAGATCAAAAAAGCGCCCAGAATGCAGAAATGGACGCAAGTTTCATTCGTCTTCATCTTCGCTCTCAAAATTGGTTTTAACTATCTGTGTGTATAACAGTTCAACATCATCCCACACTGGATCAAGGCCAAATGCACTATCGAGGATCGCATCTGCGCGATCGGTGATTCGGGGTAGCCCTTGACGTTACAAATTACAGAAGGACAAAAACAATGTGGCAACTTTCAGCAACCGAAGTCGTAAATAAATTAAAAACTGGTGAAGTTTCACCTTTAGAAATCATGGATGTCGCGATTGAAAGAATCCAAAAAGTAGAGCCACATATCAACGCCCTACCCATTCAATTTTTTGATGAAGCTCGCGATATTGCAAAAAAATTTAAATGTCCAAAAAATCCATCTCTAGGATGGCTCGGAGGACTTCCCATAGCTGTCAAGGATTACAACGACGTTGCAGGTCAGTTAACTACATATGGTTCACCCATCTATGCGAATAACCGTCCAACGCAAGATGACCTAACGGTTGCAACCCTTCGAAGTAATGGTGCAATACCTTTGGCAAAATCAAACGTTCCTGAATTTGCAGGGAGTCACACTTTTAATCCAGTTTGGGGTTTGACTAAGAATCCTTGGAATTTGGGTAAAACTGCAGGCGGATCTTCTGGGGGTGCTGCTGCTTCGTTGGCATCAGGCGAATCGTGGTTAGCTAACGGATCATGTCTTGGTGGATCATTGAGAATTCCAGCCAGTTTTTGTGGCGTCGTCGGGCTTAGACCAAGCCCAGGAATTGTGCCTAGGGGAAAAGGTTTACCAGCATTTGACAGTCTATGGGTTGATGGCCCAATGGCGCGCAATGTGTCCGATCTGGGACTAATGTTAGATGCAATGGCGGCATCAAGCAGTCACGACCCACTCTCTCGCATTACACAGGCCGGTGGCTTTCAAGCAGCTATTTTGGAATCACGACCACCAAAGCGTATGAGCTTTAGCACCAACCTTGGACTTCGCAGCATTGATCCTGAAGTCGGCGAAATTTGCAAATCTGCAGCCAATAAGTTTGCCCTAATGGGCTGTACTGTTAGTGATGATATTCCTGATTTTTCAGGTTCGATAGAAAGCTTTCAAGTCCTGCGTGCACTGTTGTTTGCTGATGTACGAGGCGAGCTACTTCCCAAGGAAAAGGAACGCATAAATCCGGACATAGTCTGGAATATTGAAAAAGGATTGAATCTTAGCGTCAATGAAATTATTCAAGCAAGACGCACAAGGCACGACCTCTTCCATCGAATTGCACGTTTTTTTGATAATCATGATTTACTCATTTGTCCTACAGTTGCAGTCTCTGCCTTTCCTATAGAACAACGATTTCCGACAGAAATAAACGGTGAGGTCCTTACAAGTTATATTGACTGGATGTACTTGACTTTCGTGATCACACTGGTGGGATGCCCAGCAATCTCCATTCCATGTGGTTTAAACAAAGAAGGCTTACCAGTTGGACTTCAGTTGATCTGTCGCCCGCATGGCGATGCTCAATTGCTAAGTTATGCAAAGCTTTTAGAACAAGCCATTGCCTTTGATGCAAGTCCAGCATTTGTTCAAAATTTTTAATTGTTTGAAATACCTCCATGAACAAGAATTCACGACTTGAAGCCGTTGAACATTTCTACGACTTTCACCCTATTAGTGCGCAGCAAATTTTTGAAGCTGTTGCCGCACGTGGGATTGCCAAATCAGATATTACTGAAGAGGTACTGCAGCTGCATGACCAAGATCATTTTGGAGGCACCCAAGCCGTCGACCGGTTGATCACGCAAGCATCCTTAATATCGAGTGACCGTTTGCTCGATGTTTGCAGCGGCGTGGGGGGCCCAGCTCGCTACATTGCATGGAAATCTGGGTGCCACGTAACAGGGCTAGACTTGACAGTTAGCCGCGTTGCGGGTGCCATTGAACTGACCCAGGCTGCAGGTATGGCCGAAAGCGTAGACTTTGTTCAAGGCAATGCGCTCGAAATGCCTTTTGAAAATCATTCTTTCACTTGTGTCATTGGTCAAGAAGCTTTTGCACACATTCCCAACAAAAAACAACTCATATCTGAATGTGCGCGTGTTTTAAAGCGTGGCGGTCGCATGGTTTTTTCTGACATCATGAGCCATCAAAAACTTTCAAAAGAAAACACTGATCGTTTATTTGAGGGGATGCGGTTTTCTGAAATTGCCACACTTCAAGACTATACAAGTTGGCTTGCCAGTGTGGGATTAGCTATGGTTCAAACAACTGACTTGAGTTCAGAGTGGACTCGCATACTAGTTGATCGCCATGAAATGTATCGATCTTTAGAAACT
>JAURHO010000243.1 GCA_030833265.1 Crocinitomicaceae bacterium
TCTGCGCGAGAAATACTGGATGGACCTCTATGTTGCGGCGCTTTATGTCCCTAAAAAAACCAACGAGGCAGGTAAAGTTATTTACAACGATACTGAAATGGCCATTCATATCAAAATCATTTCAAGCAGCGTTACCCGCGAGCGCTTCATTGAATCTGTTAATGAAGGTTTTGCAAGTGCTACGCATGGAAAAGCAACCAAAGAAGAAATCAAAAAGTTTGTAGGATTCTTCAGTGAGCCGATCAAAGAAGGCGATAAAATCAATTTAGATTATTTGCCGGGCAAAGGTGTTCGCGTCACAAAGAACGGGACTGTAAAAGGCACCATTCCTGGTATCGAGTTTAAAAAAGCACTCTTTTCAATTTGGTTGGGTACGCCGCCAGTTCAAGAAAGCTTGAAAGCAGAAATGCTTGGAAAAGAGTAAATTCCAATTGTAAATTTTTTCAAGACCTCCAGCTGGGGGTCTTTTTTTTTTGCCTTGATTTGCTGACAAAAATTAGTTTTTAATGTAACCCGTGTCACAATTCTAGCCAAATGCCTTTTTTAATTTTGCTTTTTAAAGAAAATTGCGAAATAGCACGCTATTGACAAACGCATTTGTAACTTTGAATCGTAAAAAATAAATGACCATGAAAGTTGAACAAATTTACACCGGATGCTTGGCGCAAGGCGCCTACTACGTAGTAAGTGAAAACGAAGCACTCATCATTGATCCACTCCGCGAAACTGCCCCGTACATCGAAAGATTAAAGGCTGACGGCGTTCAACTTAAATATATTTTTGAAACCCATTTCCATGCCGATTTCGTGTCGGGTCATCTCGATTTAAGTGCGCAAACAGGTGCAGCCATAGTTTATGGCCCTACGGCAAAGCCGGAATTTGACGCGATCATTGCGCAAGATGAACAAGTTTTTCAGATTGGCAAGATCCAAATCAAAGCCTTACACACACCGGGGCACACGATGGAAAGCACCACGTACTTACTCATCAACGAAGCGGGTAAGGAAGAAGCCATTTTTTCTGGCGACACGCTTTTCCTTGGTGATGTAGGACGTCCTGACCTTGCACAGAAGGCAGCTGACATGACACAAGAACAATTGGCTGGTCTTCTTTATGAGTCACTCATGACCAAGATCATGCCTTTAGCGGATGACATCACTGTTTATCCTGCACATGGCGCTGGTTCGGCTTGCGGAAAAAACATGATGAAAGAAACCGTAGATACCTTGGGTAACCAAAAGAAAATGAACTACGCGCTCAATCAGCCTAATAAAGAGGCTTTTATTGCAGCTGTTACCGATGGTTTGTTGCCGCCTCCGGCTTATTTTGGCTTCAATGTGGCCATGAATAAAAAAGGCTATGATAGCTTCTCAGCAGTAAAAGCCCGTGCCTTGACTCCGCTAACTCCTGCAGCCCTAGAAACATTAGTTGAATCGACAGGAGCTTTGATTTTGGATACGCGCACACCTGCCGAATTTCACAAAGGATTTATTCCACAGGCCATTAATATTGGCATCAAAGGAGATTTTGCACCTTGGGTTGGTGCCCTCATTGGCGATGTCAAACAACAAATCGTTTTGATTGCTGAGCCAGGCTCCGAAGAAGAAGTCATTACACGTTTGAGCCGTGTAGGCTTTGATCAAGTGTTGGGATATTTGGAAGGTGGTTTTGAGGCTTGGAAAACTGCAGGCTTAGAAATTGATCAAATTGACCGCATTTCAACTGAAGCATTTGCTGCAAGGTTCGAGCTAGGAAAATCTATGGTAATTGATGTGCGCAAAGAAAGCGAATATGAGGCAGAGCATGTAGAAGATGCCTACAGCAAACCACTTGCCTACATTAATGATTGGACCAAAGATATCCAACCGGATCAGCACTTTTTCATGCATTGTGCAGGCGGTTACCGCAGTATGATTGCCGCCTCAATTTTACAAGCCAGAGGCTATCGCAATTTTACTGAAGTAGATGGCGGTTTCAATGCCATTGCTAAAACTGAAGTGCCCAGAACCAATTTCATTTGCCAAAGCAAGATTTTGAAATAGGTCTCGAAGTTTAGCTGAATTTTCTTAAATGCGTCAACACGACTTCGGAATTCAATATTTTGTACTTTGCATTGCGTTTTTCTCCACGCTACACACCCTTGTGGCACAAAGCCAAATAACGTCCTTTCCTTACGAAGTTCAGCTCAAAGCCGATTCAATTCAAGGCTTTGACGGCTTGCATTCTTTTGCTTGGGGGCAAAGAGGGAGTAAGTTGGTGTTAATAGGTGGTAGACCCGACGGCATGCATGCGCGCCAGCCTTTTAATGCTTTTCCGGCAAGTCAGAATAATCAGCAAATTCAGGTCATTGATTTAAATACTAAAGAAATTTGGACTCGTTCTTTGCAAGAATTGGCAATACCGCTGCAAGAGCAGTTGCAAAGTACTAACATGAACTTTTATCAGGATGGAAATGAGCTCATTCTCACCGGAGGTTATGCTCTTAGTAATTCTGCCAATGATCACATTACTTT
>JAURHO010000244.1 GCA_030833265.1 Crocinitomicaceae bacterium
AGGCGGATAGGCGAGCAAGGAAAGCAGCGAGGCAAAGTTAGATAGCGCAAATAGTCTGTAAACCTTGGCTTGTGGGTAACAGCGCGCAAACCAAGCTTGCACTAAGGGCCCCGTGGTGGAGAGCAATAAATAAGGCAGACCTACAGTCACCAAGAGTAACAACAAAATCCTAGATGATGGTTCAGTGTCTGCAGCGGGCTTCCAAGTGTCGCTCGCGATGATGGGTAGCCAGATCAGCGAAATGATGACTACCGCCGAATGAAAAATAGCCTGGGTTCGTTTGCTTAGTTTGCGCACCACAAAGTCTGCGTACCAGTAGCCCAAAAGCAAAATCATCTGAAAGAAAACCATACACGTGGTCCAAACAGCGGACGAGCCACCAAACCAAGGAAGAATTTGCTTGGCAATGATGGGTTGCACCATGAACAAAAGAAATGCGCTGGTGAAGATGGTGACTGAGAAGTAAATCATGGGATTTGGTTTTTCTATTTCACTTGGCCTGAATTACAAAAAAATATGAAAAGCCATCTAAAAAACCCATCAAAAATAAGCAAGTTCTTTTAGGTCTATCAATATTCTTTGGATAATCGACTTTGAGCTGTGACTTTCTTGAATTACATCGCGATTACGCAAACGCATGTACAAGCTGTTGTCAGATTTCAGCCCGGTCAGTACTTCATCCATCACAGTTTGATTTGACTGAAGATCCAAAAATTCTTGAACTTGAGTGGCTAGTTTGTGGCCATTAATGGTACCTGTTGGATTTTTCGCGAGATGAACAGAATCTTTATCGTCGACCAATCTGCGAACAGTCACGAGCGTCAAAATTTGACGGCTGAAGTCAATCTTGACACTCTTTGCAAATAAATTTTGAACAATAGGAATATCCATCAAAATTGGAACGCCTGAGTTGACATTGTCTTTCTCACGCTCAATCATTCCATTCAAAACATAAGTTTGACCAAACTTCACTCTGGCGCTTGCATTTACTGCATTCCTTGATTGAATCAGTGCAATCTTTGCGTCTTCTGTTGGTTCAATGAATGAACGGCTGGCTCTTATCGACAGCAAAACATTTTCATCATCTACGAAAGTAGGGGTGATGGACAAACTGGTACCAACCGACTTGTCTTGCAGTGTGTAGCCAGCAACCTGCGTGCCGCTTTGAATTGAAACTGTGCGTCCACTGAAAAATACAGAGGGCAAACGATCAACAGCAGAAAGACTAGGGCGTGCAATTACTTCATTCTTAGCGAAAAGTGAGTTAGCGATGTTCAGTGAGTAGAGTAATGTTGATGCGGTTGTACTTACATCGCCATTGTTACTTATGAGATTTCGCCTTGGAGAACTAAATGTATCTATGACCATTCTTAGACCATCTAACAAATTGATACCTTGATTTCGGGTTACTGTCTCTTCTGTCCGAATCATGGTCACTTCGATCATGGCCATAGGAGGTTTTTCACCCTCACAGGGACCAGGTAGGGTCAGCGTTGTGGCGTTTTCTTCCGATGTTGGCAATTGAAGTTGTGGCAAACCGTCTTTTTGTAAAGACAAACCAGGGTTAGGGTCGCAACGCCACCACAACTGACGCGCCGAGTCTTTAGATTCTTCGGGGGGTTTTTCTTTAGCAGCTTCCTTGGCTTTGCCCGTATCCGCTTGCGCCAATTGAACGCCGTTTAGGCTTGAAAAACCTAAACTTGTTTTCATAGTTAGTAGTTGGCCAACGCGCGAATTCACATAGTCAGCATCTGTGGATGCCCCCTTTTTGTTAGCAACTAACGCATATTGTCTAGCGTATTCTTTAGCTTTTTCTGGGCTTTGCGCCAATGCTGCTTGAATTGCCTTAAGTCTCAATAATTCAGGACTTTTCCAATTCATTGCATCTAACTGAACAGTTGCCCAGTAGCCGGATTTCATGTCTCCCGCCAAAATCGAAGCTTGTGCAAACCCCATTAAGGCGCGCGTTGAATTTGAATTTATTGCGTATGCTTCAGAGAAAGATTGTTGCGCTAAATCGTATTTTTTAGCAAAAAGATGAAGTTGTCCCAGCTGAAGAAGAGCGGGCTCTAAATTACTGTCCAGAGATAGGGCAGTGATGTATCCAGTGACAGCCAAGTCATAACTAGCTTCATCACCCGCTTCATACATCATTTGGTAAGTCAAGCCATTGAGGAAATGAAGCCCAGCGTTTCTAATGTCAATTTTTAAAGCAACGCTAAAAACAGAATGGGCTTTTTGTAAATCACCTTTTTGTAAATATTCCGTACCGCTTTGCATCAGTAATTGGGAATTTGTGGGATCAGATTTTTTCGAGAAACTAGGCTTGACGTAGTCAGCGGCTTTTAGGGGGGCAGTGTTAAATAAATTCTTTGGGTTGTCCATGATGGAGCATCCGCTGATTGCTATGACTAGCAACGACACTGGTAACAATTGGAAGGGAACTTTCATGAAAAAACCTTTTTGAATCTAGATAACATTTAAAGAAAGTAGGCATTTGCGCCAA
>JAURHO010000245.1 GCA_030833265.1 Crocinitomicaceae bacterium
TTCTCATCTTCACTTGAAGCAAGCGCCAACGCCTCTAAACGTTTAGCATTAACAGGGCTTACAGCACTTTCTATTACAGATCGAGAAGATCCTTTACTTTCTGACTCTTTCGCTTTCTTAGGCATGAAATATATAAATAGGTTTATAAAATACCATGAAAGCATTTTTAGAAGATATCCCCTCCAAACAAGGGGGTTCTAGTTTTTATAAAGCAAGGCTGAAAGTGGCTTCTTTTGAGTTCAAGTGGCATTACCATCCTGAATATGAATTGACTTACATTGTGAAGGGGAATGGCTATCGGATAGTTGGCAATTCTCATGAGCACTTTGCAGCTGGCGATTTAGTTTTGTTGGGCAGCAACCTGCCTCATACTTGGCACGGCAAAGCAGAAGAAGCAACTTTAGCTGAAGCAATTGTTATTCAATTTTCCAAAGCGATGATTGCACCCTTTTTAGTGCTCAGAGAAGCAAAACCACTCAATGAATTACTTGAAGCGGCAAATAGAGGGCTACATTTTAAAGCCGATCCTGCGCTGGTACAAGCACTGATCAAATTAGTAGAAAGCCAAGCATTGGAAAGTGTACTAGACTTGCTAAGAATTCTGAATAGTTTGACTTCAAAAAAGTACACAACACTCGCTAGCACTACTTTTCACAACGTGAGCTCAAAAACTTTCGAGCTGCGCATCAATAAAGTCTGCACTCACCTACAAAAGCACTTTGCTGAACCGATAACACTAACTCAAATTGCGGAGCTCGTACATATGTCAGAAAGTAATTTTTGTAAGTTTTTCAAAAAAGCAACAGGCAGTACTTTTTCAGCCTATTTAAATGACTTGCGCATCAACGAAGCATGCCGTTTCTTATTAGCAACCGAAGATAATGTCAGTAAAATAGCCCACAACTGCGGATTCGATTCCTTGAGCTATTTCAATCGGGTCTTTTTAAAAAAAATGAAAGCCACGCCTTCTGAGTTTAGAGGAAAAGCAAATTAATACTTCACAAATTTTCCGCCTTGCGATGCTGCATTTTTCGAAATGAATCGGTAAAAATAAATCCCTTTAGGCCAACTTTGGATATCAATTATTTCTGAGTCTAGCAATGGCTTACACCACATTTTCTTCCCGCTAAGGTTGTAAATCTCTACGTTTTCTTGAGGGATTTCGGTACCTGTTAGGCTAATGCTCTGTGTATTTTGATCATAAATGAACCTTACAGGAGCAGAAGGAACTTCTGCGAGCCCAACGTTGTCGTCAATTCTGGTTAAAGAAACATCATCGATAAAATAATAGGCAATTGCTATTGGGTTATTTTCAAAATTTTGAATCTGTGTATTTGCATTATCTTGAAAATTCCCTAACACAATATACTGATAGGCAGAGTCAGGATAAAAGGTATAGCTGAGCTGTTGCCAATTGGTGTCATAAAGAACGCTGTTTGTAGTAAATTGAGGACTGATATTTAAAGGCAAGGTACTGTTTTGTTGTGGTTCAGACAGGGAAAAGGCCACACCTAAATGATTGCAGCCACTGCCACCATAATTGCCGTTGTATTGTCCGTTTGAAATCCAGTAGGTAAGTTGGTATGCTGCACCCACCACAAGTGGCGAATTGAATTGATGAGCAATGTACTCTCGGTAATCGGTCGAAACACCGTGATAAGCAATGATGCCCATAGCTGCATTTCCACTATGAGGATTGAGGGTTGCGTAAAACGAATTGGGTAATTGCACCAACCCCGTTGCATTTGTATGAAAATAATCTGGGGTCCCGCCGCCCCCTTGATTGCACTTGGACCAACCCACAAATAAATTGGACTGCATCACATTGTTTGGCAAGGCCGTATAGGTTTCAAAACCTCCGTTGTCAATTAAATTTTGAGCCATAAGAAGTGGGCTCAGCCATAAGAAAAGCAGGAATTGGGAAATATTTAATCGATTCATTTAAAAACAATTAACCTTTATTCTACCCCTTCGGCTCCTCAACCCGACCATCGGCATGTTTGGCAAAGCGGCCGAGTTTGGGGTCGTGAACTTGGTCATAGCGACTCCAAGGCCATCCGCCAAATTGGGTTTGTTGGTAGTCTTGGAAGGCTTGATAAATCTCTTCTTTTGAATTCATGACAAATGGACCATGTTGGACAACGGGTTCGTTGATTGGACGCCCTTGTAACACGAGTACTTTTGACGCTTCGGCGCCATTGACCAATTGGCAAGTTTGACTTGCATCGACATCGGCGGCATGGTAATGTGCTATTTCTTGATTGCCTACTTTCAGGCCATTTCCTTCATAATAGTAAATGCTGCGATTGACGCCTGCAACGGTAGCAGGAAGCTCAAATGTTGCGCCCGGTTCTAATTGAATATTGTAAATAGCAACATGGTTATTGGTATCAGCTGCCCAAGAATTTGGTGGCGTTACGGCTGCCTTATAAGTTCCAAGTTGACCTACTAAAACTTCGATATTTGCTGTTTTACC
>JAURHO010000246.1 GCA_030833265.1 Crocinitomicaceae bacterium
AAACCCTTAAGATATTTTTAGTCAGCAGACCATATTGGTGTACTTAAAGCAAATTCTTAACTTATTGACAACGTCGCAGAAAAAGCATACCTTTTCAGTTCTGACTTCATTGGTATACGTGCAGGGTTTTTGCCTTGTAGACGTAAATGATTGACTGGTCAGTTGACAGGGCCGAGCCATCAATTCGTTGATCAGCACCGAGGCGTTGATCGAATTAATTCTTCCTTCAGGAGGTAATCATGGATCAAATTAGGCAATTTCGATTCGAAGATTTTAGAAACGAGAAACTGGAACAAGGCTACCAGGAAGTCTTGGAAAGGCGCTGGGAGCCCAATACCGAAAATGAAATGCACCATCACGAATTTACAGCCGATGCGATCGTCATTGAAGGTGAATTTTGGTTAACTACTGAAGGAAAGACCCAGCACTTGTATCCGGGGGACTCTTTTCATGTTCCGGCTATGGTCAAGCACAAGGAAAAATACGGCCCTGAAGGATGTGTATTTTGGGTCGCGAGAATTTGATTTTTAATGCATCTGCTTTGTACATCAATCCGAACATCTCACCCCAATTGCTATGGACATTCAGGTACTATCCAAATTAGCTTAAACGGCCAGAGCCGGACTCAGGCTGTCATTTGACACAGTTCATTTTTAGATTGAAGATAGAACTTCATTATTTGGGGTTACCTAATCTATGAGGTCAGGTCACAAATGTTCTTACTTAATTCAATCTCACACATCAGTAACTCGCACAATAATGCAGTTGTAATCTCAGGCTCGCATGGGGGCCGATCTTCTGCGGAATTTGTAATTGCACTCAAGCGAAAACCTAGTTGTGTTTTCTTCAATGATGCGGGCGGTGGAAAAGAAGACGCGGGCAAAGTGGCACTTAGTATTTTGGAGGCTCATGGAGTACCTTGTGCATGCTACTCGCACATGTCCGCCAGGATTGGGGATGCGCAAGACGGGTACCAGCACGGTATCGTCACTGAAATGAACAACTTGGCACGCTTAAAGGGTGTTGGATTGGCTATGCCAGTCAAAGAAGCTGCAAATTTACTCAGCCAGTCATGAACTTAGAAGCCTCATTTACGCATATCACAAAATTTTTTGAATCAGATCTACCCTGGACGACGCTCAAATGCTTGCACGTCATCGGGTATGTGATGAAAGGCTTGTTTATCCACTGTGAAGATCGCTATTTTGGGCTTGTAGACTGAAGGATCGTCTAAAGTGCCAACCTTAACCACCATAGAGCCTGGCCTAGATGGTGTTTGTGTCCCAATACCGGTTCCACAAGTTGGGCAGAAGAAACGCGTGACAGGCTTTTCTAAATCGCTTCGTTTGAAGGACGCAGGAGTACCTTTTTCGTATTTGAACCCAGCAAGGTCCAGAATCACGATGGCATTAGGGTGACCACCCGTAATGTATTGACACTCCCTGCAATGGCATTGCAAAGCCGCCTTTATTTCCCCATCGTATGTGTAGCGAATTTCTTTGCAATAACAACCACCTGTCAATTTCATCACCGTCTCCATTGGTAAAGTATGTTTCCAACAAATGTAATTCAAATTGCCTACCAATATCAAACGCCCAAAATCTGGGCACTCCCCACTGATTTTTGATACTACTTTGTAAGATAGCGGAAAAACATTGCCGCTTTATGAGTAGGCATTGTTTATGCATAGTAGTTGGTGATTGGCTGATTTCTTGACATTCAATTTTTATTGAGCACTTTTGCATCAGGTCTAACGAAACAGCCAATCACTTATTTTTAATTTGAAATCCAAGAAAACAGAAGAGGTTAAGACGCACAGTTTTAAAGATCGAAAGGAGTCCTCATCATGGACACTTCAATTTCTCTGCGCATTAACGACAATTCTCGGCAGTTGGGTGGCAACAATTCATCGCAGGGTGATAGGCAAAACCGCCGCAAGCAAAAGCTGCAAGCATTGCTTCACAGCATCAGTGCTGGTGATTTAGATTCTGCGCGACAAGCATTCATTGCACTTGTCAATTTCGATCTTTCCGTGTCCGCTGACCCATATTTAAACAAGATTGGCTCTGCTTTGCAAAGCAGTAACTTGAATGCTGCCAAACACTTTGCGCAGGAATTACTAAACCGTGGCGGACTGCTTCGTTCTTTTCCATCTGATGGCCATACTGTCAAAAAAATGGATGGAAACTTAATTTCTCAAAAAGCTTACTCAGGCACCCTCAAAATCGATTTGTCAGTTTGAGTCATCCAATAAATAGGGTCAGATCAAAATTAATTTGGTCAATCTCAAAATAATATTTGTCTACTGAATTGGGGGAATGCCAGGATGTGTTTTTTTGGTTGCGAGAATTTGATTGATGCCCACCTTTTAAAGAGATAAACCTGTCTGTACGAGTAGTCGGATGGCTTTTTTATCAACCTTACCCAGGCCGGTAATAAGCAACTT
>JAURHO010000247.1 GCA_030833265.1 Crocinitomicaceae bacterium
TTTGCTCTCATCAAAGATATCAAATGGATTGCCAGTGCTTGACTGGTATTTAGTCCCGGGACCTTCTTTTTTTGCCAAGTAGGCATCAGGATCGAAGGGCGTTTTTTCCAATTCCTGACCGCCTGAAACTCCAAATTTTTCACGTATCGCATTTTTCGTTGCTGAGTTAGCCGACACATAGTTGGAACTATTAGCAACGTGTGTATTGAATAATTTTTGTTTGATTTCCAATGGAGCACTTATATAGCTTGGGTCCTTCAGAAGAATGGTTGGATCATCCAAAACGAAACCTTGTGGAACATTAATGCTTGATCCGATTATGCAAAGAGTGACCTCGATAGGGTGACCCGACTCAGTTTTGAAATTTAGTGATTTTTGGTCTGTTTTTTGTGGGCACGAATAGAGATTGAACCCAGCAAAGTTTGCGAAGTCACTTCCAACAATAAAATCATAGCGGGCATAGACCTTAGTTTCATGGGATGCCGCCGCGATCAACCAACCAATTACCCAAAGTGCTCCAGCTACTGCTGCTACTCGTCTTGAACCAGAAAAAATATTCATTTCATTTACCCAAAGATCTAATTTTTAAAATACTCTTTAAGTGGTTCATATTTTTTATGGCAAGTATGCACGGTGAATACTGCTTTCATCTTTTGTGCTGTGCTCAATGAATTTCACTTTAAAGTGGTAAAGCTCAGCCATCAATTCTTTATGAGCTGTAATTTGAAATTCTTGATGTAGCTTTTGCCATTTAAGCAAGTCGTGTATTTTTGAGATACCGTAATAAATCAAGCCCAAAAGTATAGCTATTACATATTCCATTTTCGACTTTCTATGGTCCAAACCCTAATCTAATGGTATTTAATACAAAACGCAAACCAACTAGGGGCCTGCTTAGGCATCTTTTAAATTTCAGACCTCATGAGCTCAGATTTATGGAGATTCTGGCTTTCTGATAAATGGACTTGTAAATAAAATTTTCTTGTCCGAGTCAAGTAAAAAGGTTTTATCTGGAAATAAAACACCTCCCCAACGACCCATTAATGAACGGTTGTTATACCAATCCTCTGCGTGGTTGATGCCCAGGGCGTGACCTAACTCATGCGCTACGATTGCTTGAAATCCGGTTATCGTATTTATGTTTGTTCTGTGTCTTACCGCATAAAAAGGATCAGACGACATACAAGCAAAACCACTGCCACCATGGGAAATAAATTCACCGCCTGCAATGAAAACTAGCCATATGTTTTTTGGATCATCAGTTTTTACATTTGAATATTTTTGGGCTAACTGATAGCAGATTTCTGCAGAATAAGATTTTCTTGTGCCTTCATTAGCAAATTGAGAAACTGATTCTTGTAAAAATATTTTTTCAATATTTGACGTGCTGATTGTAAAAGTTCTGCCGCCTAACTGGTTTGCGTACCATTCTTTTGTGACTTTAAGAGCTATCGAAATTTTTTCTTCAATCCCATCAAGATTAACTTCACCCTTTGGTATGAGAAGCAAGACTTTGACTGTTGGAATGCTTTCAACATTAGTCTTTAAATTTTCAATCGGTGACCCTATTGAGTACCTTGTAAAAATACAAAAAGAAAGGGCCAAAAATAAAATTTTCATATTTTCAAGGTTTGTCTTTAGTTCTGACACTTACGATTTTTTCATGCGTAACAAATTTATGAATTTCTTGAGATTTGTGAGAACCATAACACTGATAAGTTCGTCTAGTTACATCACCTTTTTTTTGTAGTCTGGTTTCTTTAACTTCAGTTACAGCTCCGCATGCTGGGCATTTCATCGGCATACTTGTCTCCTGTCGTTCAGTATTCTAGCTACGGCTGCGATGCTTATCCAGCCATTTCAGCACATCCTCTTCCAGCCACAAAAGCTTTCGTGAGTCCGGAATGCGCATCCTGGGAGGTAGACTCTGGGGGCGGCGCTGTGCATCAGCCCTAATGGTTGCCACTGTTTTATGCAGCAGGCTTGCCAAGTACTCTGGGCCTACGAGTTTGGGTTCAGCGATCATTGAATTTCCTTGCAGTAATAAGGCGTGGCGAAGCCATCCGCTTTGAGGGGTAGACCTAAAGCCCAGTTGATAGGGCGCGACATGATTTCAGTGATGGCTTCTAGCCCTGACGCTGTCTCAATGACGATCTCATCGTGAACAGTCATCACCATTGAATAGCCAGCATCAGATACCGCAAACATCGCTTCGCGCAAGCAGTCTCTGGCCACCGCTTGGGTGATGTTTTCACAAAGCTTGCCGCCATAGGTGCCAATTCGAGACCACTTCTTGGTCTTCTGGTCATTGCCCTCATAAGTGATTGAGTCTGTCCTGGCAACCGTGAAGCCATCCTTGACCAGATCCTCTTTCTCAAGTCTTGGCTTGACATACGCAAGTCTTCTCTTGCTTGGCAGCTCAATGAAAAGAAACCCCGA
>JAURHO010000248.1 GCA_030833265.1 Crocinitomicaceae bacterium
GGCTCTAAAATTATAGGTGTCGTATCTCAAAAAAATCAAGATGTAGAAGCGCCTCAATTCACTGATCTTCATCAGGTTGGAACCGTTGCCCAGATCATTCGTCTGCTCAAAATGCCCGATGGAAGTTCTACCGTCATTATCCAGGGGAAGCGCCGTTTTGAAATGCTTCAAGCTACCCAAACAGAGCCCTACATGAAAGCGAAAGTCAAGGTGCTTTCTGAAATGCCCCTTGATACTGCCAATAAAGAGCTCGAAGTGATGTTCAGCACCATCAAAGACCTTGCCCTACAAATCATCAGAGAAAGTCCTAATATTCCATCCGAAGCGCAATTTGCCATTGGCAACATTGACAGCCCAACGTTTTTAGTCAATTTCATTTCCTCGAACATGAATGCAGATGTTTCTAAGAAGCAGGCCATGCTCGAAGAAATGGACATGAAAAAACGCGTGCTTTTAGTTCTCGAACACCTCACGGCAGAAGTACAACTGCTCGAGATGAAAAACGAGATTCAAAACCGCGTTCGCAAAGACCTCGACAAACAACAACGCGAGTACTTTTTGCACCAACAAATGCGCACCATCCAAGACGAACTCGGAGACAACCCACAAATCCAAGATGTCCGCGAACTTGAACAGCGCGCGCTCTCTAAAAAATGGGACGACCGCGTTTCCAAGCTTTTTCAAAAAGAACTCGACAAATTGCAGCGCATGAATCCGCAAGGTGCAGAATATACCGTGCAGCTTAACTACCTCGATCTCTTACTCGACTTACCTTGGGGTGAATTCACCACCGACCTACTCGATCTCAAAAGAGCTAAAAAAATCTTAGAACGCGATCATTTTGGCCTTGAAAAGGTCAAAGAACGCATCCTTGAATATCTGGCCGTACTCAAATTAAAAGGCAACATGAAAGCGCCAATCTTGTGCTTCTATGGCCCTCCAGGAGTTGGTAAAACCTCTTTAGGTAAATCTATTGCCGAGGCATTGGGCAGAAAATACGTGCGCATGTCTTTGGGAGGTCTCCATGACGAAGCCGAAATCAGGGGGCACCGCAAAACCTATATTGGCGCCATGCCTGGGCGCATCATGCAAAACCTCAAGAAATCAGAAACCGCCAACCCAGTTTTTGTCCTTGACGAAATCGACAAATTGGGGCGTAGCAATCACGGCGACCCTTCCTCTGCCCTACTTGAAGTCCTTGATCCTGAGCAAAATGGCAATTTCTACGACAACTATGTAGAAACCGAATTTGATTTATCTAAAGTCTTATTTATTGCTACTGCCAACAATTTATCTCAAATTCAAGGGCCATTGCTAGACCGCATGGAAATCATTGAAGTCAATGGTTATACCCTTGAAGAAAAGGTAGAAATTGCCAAAAGACACCTTTTACCCAAACAATTAGCCGCACACGGCATCACCAAAAAAGACCTCGACCTCGACAAAAAAATCTGGCAAAAAATCATTGAGTCTTACACTTTTGAATCTGGTGTGAGGGGCCTCGATAAAATTGTCGCCAAGTTAGTCCGCAACCGTGCGCGACAAATTGCGATGGAAGAAACCTTTGAGCCTAATCTCAGTTCAGACGACCTCTTCACTTTCTTGGGAGCCGGCCGTATGCGCACCAAATACGACAACAACGAAGTAGCAGGTGTTGTAACGGGCTTGGCCTGGACAGCAGCTGGCGGAGATATCTTATTTATTGAATCTTTGATTTCTAAAGGAGCTGGTAAGCTCACCCTGACCGGTAATCTCGGAGACGTCATGAAAGAATCTGCAGTTATTGCACTCGAGTTTCTAAAGAGTAATCATCATTTACTCAACCTGGACGCCGCACTTTTCAATGTCTACAACGTGCATGTCCACGTGCCTGAAGGTGCTACTCCAAAAGATGGCCCAAGCGCAGGTATCACAATGCTAACAGCCCTGGCCTCTTTGTTTACACAACGCAGGGTGCGCAAAAACTTAGCGATGTCTGGTGAAATCACACTCAGAGGTGAAGTCTTGCCTGTAGGAGGCATCAAAGAAAAAATATTAGCTGCCAAAAGAGCTGGTATCAAAGAAATCATTTTGTGCGCCAAGAACAAACAAGATATCGATGAAATTCCGGCTCAATACCTCAAGGGTTTACAATTCCATTTCGTTGAAAAAATGCAACAAGTCCTTGATTTGGCGCTACTCAATGAAAAGGTCAAAGATCCTAAAAAGCTCGAGCTTCCTGCTGCCCATGACAAAAGCGCAAAATAATACCGCAGTGCAAGGCCCACTCATTGTCTTTGACGGTGTTTGTGTGCTTTGCAATCGTTGGGTAAATTTTATTTTAAACGCAGACCAAAAGCAAGTTTTCAGCTTTTCAAGCTACCAAGGTTTACCGCCATTCATTTCGAAGGAGGGTATATCTATTCCTCTTGACCAAAGTATTGCGCTTTATCAAAA
>JAURHO010000026.1 GCA_030833265.1 Crocinitomicaceae bacterium
AGCCTTTGGACTGAATGGCTTGGGTACTCGTACTAACGACTTGCCAATCAATCTTGTTCTTACCGAGTAAATCAAGGATCGGATCTACTTTTGCTTTTGTGCCTCGCAATACATAGGAATTGTATTTGTAGGTTTTCTGTTTGCGGAACTTCTGATATTCGGCAACCAATTTTTGAGCATTGCGCGCGCTCGTTTCCACAGTTGAAAGCCCGGTGGTGACATGATGCGCCACGCGGTCGGCCAAACGAAGGGTGTCGCCCACTTGGGTAATGACCGCTAAGCCTGCGCGCCCGCTTCCGCCCTGCTCGTAGGTCATGCCTATGCTACCGCTGTAGGTTGGATAGGTGTCGCCGTAGCTTGGGTAGAGCAAGTCGAAAATTTCTTTAGAGAAGTACAACCAGCCCGCTTTGTCGAAATAACCTGCGTGGTTTTTGCCAATTTCTTTTTGGAAATCGCGCTGCCAATCGGTGATGACCTCATGATAAGGCTCTGCCGCTGGCGGAAAATAGTAAGGTTCGTTGATGCCCTGCTCGTGAAAATCTACGTGAACATGCGGCAACCATTGGTTGTATTGCTGAACGCGGGTGGCAGATTCAATTTGGGTCATCCAGGCCCAGTCGCGGTTGAGGTCGAATAAATAATGGTTCGGACGCCCACCCGGCCAAGTTTCATTGTGGCTGGCGCTAAAGCGTTCCATGTCTATAGGGTTGGCGCCATACTGGTAATAAAAATTCACATAACGATCGCGGCCATCTGGGTTCAGGCAAGGATCCATGATAACGACTGTATTTTCTAAATAGCTCGCTTTATCTGTGAGTAAACGATAAGCAGTTTGCATCGCCGCCTCCGTTCCGGAGCTTTCATTGCCATGAACGTTATACGATAACCAAACGATAGCCAATTTTTCATCCGGGGCTTGCGTCAGGTGTTTTTGCCTGATCTCTCCGAGTTTTTTCAAATTTTCTGGGGTTCCGATGTAGACCAGCAATAAGTCTCTTTTCTCATAGGTCTGCCCTACTTTTTCCACTTTGATCTGACCAGGAAAAGCCTTTTCGAGTGCAAAGAAGTAATCCACCACACGGTGATGACGCGTAAATTGCTCACCAATATTATATCCTAAAAATTGCTTAGGCGTAAAAGCGTCTTGTGCAAAAAATTGCATCGTCAAGATACTGAAGAATAGTGTTAAAAGCGTTTTTTTCATGGTGCTAATTTATGAGCTTATTGTTGCGTTTTTTCTTTGGCTAAATGAATGATTGCATCCCCTTTGTAAACAACTGGTGCCTCGTTGATACAGATTACATAGCCGGTTTGGCTTGCTTTGATTTGCTTTTCGTATTTCCCGTAGGGATCGGTGACAAGTGCCAACACTTCGCCCTTTTGAACAGCGGTTCCGTTGGCTACAAAACACTGAAACATACCACTTGACGGCGCGCGCATCCATTTATTTTCTCCGATAAAAATAGGTTCACGGTCTTTGGAAATATCAATTTTATAATTGCGCATCCCCAAATGATTGATGAGTCGCTTCAGGCCATTTAAGCCTTCTTCCACTACATTTTCTTCTATGTTATTTGATTTGCCCCCTTCGAAAAGCAAGATTTTTTTCTTGCGCTTTACGATGCTCTCGCGCAGGGTTTTAGCAATGAGGCCAGAGTGTAAAATAAAAGGCGGGTTGAATACCTTCGCCAATTCTAAACTCTCTTGATCGGTGAAAACACAACGTATTTGCGGAAAGTTGTTGCGTTGGGCAGCACCTGTATGAAAATCAATGATGTAATCACAGTGGGGCGCAATTTCTTTCATGAAATGAAACGCAAACTGAGCTGCCAACGAACCGTTATTGCTGCCCGGAAAACTGCGGTTGAGGTCTCGGCCATCGGGCAATTCGCGCTGTAAATTGAGAAAGCCGAAAATATTAAAAATTGGCAAACAAATGATGGTTCCTTTGGTGGGCTTATTGAGTTTTTTGCGCAAGAAACGACGCACGATTTCGATACCATTGAGTTCGTCTCCGTGCAGGCCAGCCATTACTAAAACCGTTGGGCCATCTTCTTTGGCGCGCTCAACAAGCACCGGGACCTGAATGGGCGTTCTGGTATGTAAATGCGCCACTTCTAAATTCAGTTGCGCGCCTTTTCCCGGCAAAATTTCTTGCCCAAGGATGGTCAACTTCTTGTATCCTTTTTGCTTAGCGATTGACATTTCTTTCGATGTAAGCAATAATTTTTCCTGCGATGTCGCTTTGGGTTGTTTTTTCAATGCCTTCGAGTCCTGGTGATGAATTCACTTCTAAGACAAGTGGGCCGCGCTCCGACTGCAGCATATCCACACCGGCAATTCCTAAGCCTACTGCCTTTGCAGCTAGAATTGCCGTGTATTTTTCTTCAGTAGTTAGTTCAATTGTTTCTGAACTGCCACCACGGTGTAAATTTGACCTGAACTCGCCAGGTAATCCTTGTCTTTTCATGGCGCCAACTACTTCGCCGTCCACCACAAAAGCGCGAATATCTGCACCCTTGGCTTCGCGAATAAATTCTTGAACAATCACACGTGCTTTTAGACCATTAAAAGCCTCCAAAACAGATTGTGCCGCATTTAAGTTCTCGGCCAATACAACCCCAAGACCTTGCGTTCCTTCAAGCAGTTTTAAGACTACAGGGGCGCCACCTGCGCTTTTCACCACATGCTTCACATCTTTTGAATAATTGGTAAAAACAGTTTTCGGCAAACCTATTCCTTCTTTGGAAAGTACCTGTAAACAGCGCAGTTTATCTCTAGAATGAATAATGCCTCTTGAGCCAACAGCCGTAAATACATTCATCATTTCAAACTGACGCACCACCGCTGTGCCATAGAAAGTGACAGAGGCACCAATTCTAGGAATGACCGCATCAAAGCCTTTCAAATACTGATTTTGATAGTAAAGCGCTGGGCCTGTTTGTTCAATTTCAATATTGCACTTCAGGTGATCAATGACATGGGCTTCATGCCCTGCTGCTTCTGCTGCTTCAACGAGCCTGCGCGTAGAATAAAGGTGTGTGTTTCTGGATAAAATGGCAATTTTCATGCTTGTAAGGAAAGTGGCTCGTGAATATATTTTTTACTGGTGTCAACGATAAATCGATTATTGAGGACTTTACGCCCTAATAAAATGGGGTAACGCATGCCTTTACGGACAGTCAAGGAAAATTCTGTCTGAAAGCACAGATTGGCAATGCAAATTGTTCCAAAAACAAAATAGCGCTCTTGGGTTTGCCCTGTGCTGCTCTTGACTTTTTTAGTTCTGAACTTTGTAAAATTCATTTCTTGCCCTGTAAAAGCTGCATGTTTGTCATCGAGAAAAACGACCTTCAACTGACCATCTTGCTCGTGGCAGCTGCTGACATGAATACTTGAGGTGTAGGCACCTGTGTCAACCTTGACCTTGACCTGTTCTAAGCCAAAGTCAGGCAAAACTGCAAGCTCGCGACGTCCGATGAGTATTTTGTCTTTAGACAACATAAAACAAATGTAATTGAATCTGAGAACACCCGAAAATTACTTTCTTAGAAATAAAGCAGCGGTTTGGTCGTTAAGGATTGTAACTTTGTGGCAATGAAGCAACTTTTACTTCTTCTTTTTCTAATCATCAGCACCGGCCTCATGGCTCAAGAGGTAACCGTATTTGGTTATTGTTTTGTCAAGGGCAAAAAGCCTGCAGCCGGGGTTAAAGTCGAATTAATCGTCCGAAATAATTTCTCGGTGAACATTCCGATGCAAACCACAACAAATGACCAAGGTTACTACTCATTTTCAAATTTACAAATTGGTCAAATCATTGAAATACAATATACTTACGGGGAATTAACACTCAATTTATCGCAAATAATCACCAGCAAAAAAGAGCTGCAAGAATTACCCGAACAGAATTTTTCAATACAAGATAACCGTGGTGTTACGGTGCGGCAAGAAGCCCAAAACCCTTTTGAAATTGAAAAATTACCGCAACTCAATTTAAAAGGAATTGTTGGCCTAGAGCGCACCCTTACCTTAACAACTGCAGCAACTTCCAATAACGAACTGACCTCCAATTATAATGTTCGTGGAGGAAATTATGACGAAAATTTAGTTTACGTAAATGGGTTTCAAGTTTTTCGTCCGTTTCTAACGCGCAGTGGCCAACAAGAAGGCATGAGTTTTATCCATTCTTCGCTTGTAGAAGATGTGCGCTTCAGCGCGGGAGGATTTTCTTCAAATTATGGCGATCGCCTGAGCTCTGTCCTCGATATTACTTACAAAACACCCGAAACTTTTCATGCTTCTGCCATGGCTTCTTTACTTGGAGTTGAAGCGCATGTGGAAGAAGCCGTGAACCAACGCTTCAATTTTTTAGTGGGTGCCCGTTACCGTTCAAACGGATACTTTCTGAATTCCCTGCCAACAAAAGGCGCTTACAACCCTGTCTTTGCCGATGCGCAAATTCTGACCAACTATAGGCTCAATGAAAATTGGACTTGGTCCTTCTTAGGACATTTCTCAAGCAACACTTATCAATTTGCTCCGCGTACATCACAGTCTGATTTTGGAACAGCGAATGAAGCTTACCGACTCATGATCTATTTTGAAGGACAAGAAAATTCGCAATTCCAAACAATGATGGGAGGAACTGCTTTAAAGTATGCCAAGAACAAAACCAAACTAGATTTCTATGCATCTGGTTTTCAGTCCGATGAAAAAGAATACTTCGATATCTTCGGCCAGTATTATATCAACGAACTTGAAACCGACCCTTCCAAAGAAGCATATGGAGACTCTATTGCCACGCTCGGTGTGGGCGGTTTTCTCAATCATGGCCGCAATCGCCTCAAAGCGCAAATTGTTTCGGTTTATCATAATGGTAGTTATTTGTTTCAAGATGGGTTTAGCGACGAACTCAAAACGCGCAAGCGCTACAACGAATTATCTTGGGGAGTAAATTTGCAAATCGATCAATTCAAAGACCGACTCAGCGAGTGGCGACTCATCGACTCCGCAGGCTATAGCCTCCCTCAAAGCGTTCCCGACAGCATCATTTTATACGAAACCATCAAGGGGAATTTAGCGCTCAACGGATACCGCACAACGGGCTACATGCAGTGGTCGAACTCCTGGACAAAAGTGAGCCGTCACAAAATTGTAACCGTGAAATCTCCTTATAAAATTGACGGACAACGCGCTCAGTACACCGACACCCTGGACCTTTCCACAAAAAAAATCAACTTTCAGATTGGTTTGCGTGGTGGATACACCAGTGTGAATAATGAACCGTACTTCACGCCGCGCATGAGTATCTCTTATTCACCAGCAGTTTACATGTGGCAAAACGGCATGGCTGTGCGTCGGGGCCTACTTTTTAAATTTTCAAGTGGCCTCTATTACCAACCTCCGCTCTACCGCGAATTCAGAACTTTTGATGGCAAGTTAGCTTTGGGCGTAAAATCTCAGAAATCTTTTCACGCTGTTCTTGGGTCTGAATTCCAATTTCAAATGTGGGGCCGAAGTACCCCTTTCAAACTGAACACAGAACTTTACTACAAATATCTCTGGGATCTCAATCCTTATGAAATTGAAAATGTCCGCACACGTTACTACGCTACCAACAATGCAGTGGGCTACGCCTATGGTTTTGACGTGAATGTACATGGAGAATTCGTGAAGGGAATTCAGTCCTTTTTTAAATTAGGCCTGTTGTCAACCAAGGAAGACATCAAAGGGGACCAATACACGATCTATTACAATACAGCAGGCGAGCGCATTATTTTTGGTTACAGCGAAGATCAAACGGTAGTTGATTCTACGGTGGTTCATCCTGGTTTTATCCCAAGGCCAACAGATCAATGGCTTACTTTTGGTGCGTTGGTTCAGGACCAAATGCCGGGCTACGAAGCATTCAAAGTACAAATGGGCTTGCAATATGGCTCGAGGCTGCCTTATGGTCCGCCAGATTTTACGCGCTACAAAGACACGCTGCGCATGCGTTCTTATTTCCGAGTAGATCTCGGCTTATCTTATGATTTGTTATATAAGCGCTCTTTAATGCAATCTAAGGCTCCTACAACACCGTTTCAAAAAGCGGGACACAGCATTGACCAAGCTTTGATTTCTCTTGAGATTTTTAATGTATTGGGTGTGAACAATGTGCTTTCTAAGCAATGGATACAAGATGTTCAAGGAAAATTTTATGCGGTACCAAACTACCTCACCCAGCGGCTCTTCAACCTGAAACTGTCCATTGTGTTATAAAATTTTCTAGAATTTGAGTACCAGAACTTTGACTTAGAAGTTAAGCCAAACTCGGAGCAAATAAGAAACGATTCGGAGACACCAAACCGGTTTTTACGGCATACATCACGATTCCAGCCGTATTCTTGACCCCTAATTTAGCCATGATGTTTTTGCGGTGCGTATTGATGGTGTGCCTACTTAAAAATAAAAGTTCGGCAATTTGCTCGTTGGTCTGACCTTCAGCAATTAAGGTAATGATTTCATTTTCTCTTTCTGAGAGGGAAATTGGATTGCAATTGAATGCTTCGGTATTGAGCTCTTCGAGGTCGATGTTTGCTTTTTGAATGGTTTCTAAAATTTGACCACAGAAAAACTGTTTGCCTTGAGCTGTCTCTTTCACAGCATCTATGATTTCAGCGAGTTCACAGTCTTTTTTGACAAAACTCGTGACACCAGATTTGAGGGCATCAATGAGAATGGGTGCATGCTGCGCCTCTGTAATAGCGACAAAACGGAGCGTCTTAAACTTCGCAATGGCTTTGGGCACGATGTCGATACTGAAACCCTGTGAGGTAAAGTCAATGAGCACGACATCGGCACCGAAATTAATGAGCTGCTCCAATAATTCATCTTCGTTGCGGGCTTCACCAACGATGGAAATACCTGCCTGTGCAGCCAAGATGGTTCTGAGGCCCAAACGGATCAATTCATTGCTATCGGCGAGGATGACTTGCATCTTATTTAGAATAATTCTAGACAAAGGTACATTCAAAATTGTTTTTGTCAAGCAAAAGCGCTTGTTTTTTATTGCGTGTAAGAAAACAAATAAAATCCACCTAACTTTGCCCTATGCATACGGAACTAGGAATAGACATTCAGCGCGCTTTAGAACTTCTTCAGGAAGGGAAACAAGTTGCTGTCCCGACCGAAACCGTCTATGGCTTGGCTGCCGACGCGAATCATGAGGATGCTGTTTTAGGGATCTTTGCCGCCAAAAATAGGCCCCATGCCAATCCATTGATCTTACATTTTGATCACTTGGCCAGTGCCGAGCCTTACATGTTGGCTTTTCCGGCGGTTTTCAAGCTACTTTATCAATCTTTTTGCCCAGGGCCACTCACTTTTATCGTACCCAAAAGCAGCTTGGTTTCTGAGCTCATCACAGGTGGGCAAGAAACGGTAGCCATTCGCTTTCCCAAACATCAGGTGTTACAAGACTTATTGAAGGAATTTGGACGCCCAATAGCGGCTCCAAGCGCCAACCTCTACGGGCAACTGAGCCCCACAACCGCTCAGCACGTCTATTCGCAATTAAATGGCCGGATTCCTTATATATTGGATGGCGGTGCTTGTGATCAAGGTCTAGAATCGACCATTATTGGGCTCGAAAATGAGCGCGTTCTGATTTACCGCTATGGCAGCATCACGGCCGAACAACTGGCTGTTCATTTAGGCTACACGCCTGAAGCCAAGATTCATGAGCACGGCGGTATAAGAACAAGCGGTATGGTCAAATATCATTACGCCACACAAACGCCACTCTATTTAGGCTTCAAAAATAAACAAGGACAAGCTGCAGATCTTCAGATTCTTTTGTCCGATGACCAAACGGTTTCAGAGCCGAAAATGATCTTAAGCCAAAGTGGCTCTCTTACTGAAGCCGCTCAAAATCTGTATGCGACACTGCACGCTGCTGATGCCATTGGTGTTGAGCGCATCTTTGTTGAGCCATTCCCGCAAGATGGGCTTGGGGCTGCAATGAATGACCGCCTATCAAGAGCTGCAGCAAAATTTTCCAGCAACGATTGAGCAAAGAAGCGCTTGAAGAATTCCAGTAAAAATTAGCCAAAAGTATCGTTGGCACATTCACTGATTTTCCTTTCAGCCTAAAAATAGAACGCAAAAAAAAAGAGGCTTCGAATCGAAACCTCTTTAAATATGTGGATTGAGCGGACTCAATTATTTCATATGACGACCATAACGGTTTTTGAACTTGTCGATACGACCTGCAGTATCTACGAACTGAGCGATACCTGTAAAGAACGGGTGTGATTTGTGAGAGATATCTAACTTTACAAGTGGATACTCGTTACCGTCTTCCCAAGAGATTGTTTCTTTCGTTTCTGCACAAGAAGGACAGATGAAACTGTAGTCATTGGACATATCTTTGAATACAACTAGTCTGTAATCTGATGGATGGATATCTTTTTTCATTTTAATTTACTTTTCGGAAAATGGATTGCAAAGATATGCATTTCTCATTCAAAAACAAGAAAATTAGCAGCAAAAGAAAAAAAATTCGATTTGTATAGTAGTTTTGTAGGCAATAGTTCGCCATGCGCCAAGAATTTAACTCTTCTTTGAACCACCTTGAGCTCAAGGATAACCGTTTGCATTCCTTGCTCGAACTAACCAATGCTATTAATGCCAACCTGGCCATTGATCAGCTGTATCGGATCTTTACCTTCATTATGAAGGAACAGCTTAATTTCAGTCGGTTTGCGCTTTTGATGGCACACGAAGAATGGGAACTCGCTGCAAAAAGCGGTTACAAAGGTAAAATTGCAGCACACGATCTTGCCCAAGAATTACAGCGCTTTAAAGACATCACGCTTGTTGCATCTTCAAATAGTCCGCAACTCAAAGATTTTCAGGCGGTCATTCCAATTTTTCATCAAGAACGCGCCTTGGCCTTCTTGCTGCTAGCTACACCTGGAAAAACAGAATTCCTAGAGCCCCAGCATTTTTCATTTGCACAAACCCTAACCAATATTTTGTCGGTGGCCATTGAAAACCGCAGGCTGACCAAACAAAACCTCATCAAAGAACGCATTTCTAAAGAACTTGAACTGGCTTCTGAAATGCAAAAATTGCTTTTCCCGCAAGAACTGCCCTCGAATAAGAAAATGGACCTTTCTGGGAAGTACATTCCAAGGCATGCCATCGGTGGTGATTACTACGACTTCATTCCTTTAGGCGACGAAGAATACATCATTTGTATCGGCGATGTGAGTGGAAAAGGAATCACGGCGGCGATGCTCATGGCAAACTTTCAGGCCACGATTCGCACCCTTTTTAAATATCAGCGCTTTGAAATGAGCTTCTTAATGGAAGAGCTCAATAAAATTGTGATGAAAAGTGCCAAAGGAGAAAAGTTCATTACGTTTTTTATCGCCCACTATAATGCCTACACCCGGCAGCTAACTTATGTAAATGCGGGCCATAACCAACCCTTTGTTTTACACGGTAAAAATGTCACATTGCTCAATGAAGGTTGTATTGGGCTTGGCATGCTCGACGAACTCCCCTACGTCAATGTCGGCAAACTCATATTGCAACCCAAGACAACAATTGTACTTTTCACAGATGGCGTTGTTGAGCTTGAAAATGAAGCGGGTGAAGCCTTTGGTTTGGAGCAATTGATCAAGCAAGTGAAGGCATTTGCCCCGCTTAAAATGGAAGACATGAATAACCTGATTTTCTCGAAACTCGAGGAATGGAAAGGCCCTCTGCCCTACGTCGATGACACCGCAATTTTTAGCTGTAAATTCTTCTGATTTTTCGGTTACTTAGCAACCAAGCCTAAGGCCCATTTGAAAGAAAACAAATGGCTAAAGTAGGCGCTATTGCCTAAGCCTAGTCGCGTAAAAGCGTAGTCAATTTGCCATTGCTTGAGCTGCAAGCCAACACCCATGTGTGGTTGTACGGTTAATTTCTTTTGCAGGTCGAGATTGGTGTAATATTGCCATTGTGAAACCCCGGCTCTAAAGCTCAGTTTGTTGTCATAATTTACATAAAGACCCGTTTTTTGGTCCATGGAAAAAACCGCACCGGACAACAACGTGTTTCTTGGGCCATCTGTGGTCACTTCAAAATCCAGTTCACCACCAACTTTAAGTTTTTTAGAAGGGATCGGTAAAAATCCGGCGGCACCTAATATAAGGCGTGGCAACATTTGTTCGACGCCATTTTGAGGTAAAGCATTGTTGGTCTGAAGCAATGTGGCTTGCATTTCCGGCGTAAGGTCGTAGGTCCAAACGCTAAATGTGCTCGTGGCATCGCGTAGCATCAAACCAAAGTTGAGGTTATTTTTGGGTCTGTATTGCAACCCTGCATCGAGACCAAAACCAACAGCTTTTGCGAAATCTCCGATATGACGATAAAGTATTTTGGCATTGAAACCCATAGAAAGATTGCGAATGCGGGTTGGTCGAGACAACGAACCAATAAAGGCGTAGTCGGCGGCATTGAATTGCTGCAATTGACTGTAATCAATATTGCCATTGTTGTCTATAAGTTGGGTCGTGTTGTAAATATTATCGACGCCAAGGCGTAGCATGTTTAGGGCAACTACCGTACTTGCTGTCATGCGTCGAGATATACCGAGGTGGTCTTGCGAAACGATACCTCCAAAATAGGCTGCATGCATACCTGAAATTTCTGTAGGCGCTTGTTGGTAGTGCAAACCTGCCGGATTCCAAACACCTGCTAAATCACCTGAAGTTTGTGCCACCACCGCAGAACCCATTCCGAGCGCATCGGCACCAACGCCTAGATTCAAATATTCATTGGCATACTTCGGATTGAAGTCTTGTGCAAAGACACCAAAAGTGCTCGAGAAGATGAAGAATAAAGAGAAGATTTGCTTAAACATGTGACAAAAACTCAAAATTGCACAAAAAATTGTGTTTTCTGGGTACTTTTACAAAAATGTCTCGCATGTTTGGAATTGCCAATTTAATCACTGCCGCTAATCTTTTGGGCGGAATTTGTTCCATTGTTTTTAGTCTGAGCGGTCGGCTTGATTGGGCAGTGCTCGTATTAGCCATCTCAGCCCTTTTCGATTTTTTAGACGGTTTTGTGGCGCGATTAACCAAATCTAATGGCGAACTCGGCAAGCAACTCGACTCTTTAGCTGACCTCGTGAGCTTTGGTGTTGCACCGGGCATTTTTATGTTTGTCATGATCATCGTCGGTATAGACACCTCGAACCTCATGCCAAATGCCCAAGGGCTCAAAGCGTATCATGGCCTTTCAAGCGAATATGTCGTTTCCCAACTCATCGATTGGAAAGCCGCCTTTTTCTATGGTCGGGATAACGCTTTTAATGCCTCCATTAAATTTTTACCGTTTGTTGCGCTCATCATTCCTTTTCTAGCCATGTTCCGTTTGGCTAAATTCAATCTAGATCAACGTCAATCAGATAAGTTCATTGGTGTACCAACACCAACTGCCACTATTTTCTTTAGCTTTTTTCCACTTTACTTTTGGTTTGAACTATCTAATTGGGGACACCAAGCTTCCTGGATTTATTCCCTTTTTGATTGTTATACCCTCGCAATTATTTGTGTTTTATTTTCCTTACTCATGGTGAGTGAATTGCCGCTATTAGCGCTCAAATTCAAAGACTTCAGCTGGCGTTCTAATCCATACCGCTACCTCCTACTCAGTATTTCGTTGATAAGTATTCCTTTATTTTTGATTTGGGCCATTCCAATAATTGTACTTTTGTACTTGCTTTTATCACTTATTGAACATTTTCAATTTAAAAAACATGAAATTCAAAGCTGAAATCGACGTAATGCCGCTAGACGCACTTCTTGACCCACAAGGAAAAGCGGTTACCAATTCTATGAAAAATATTGGCCTTCCAGAAATTGAAGGTGTTCGTATCGGTAAACACATCCGTCTATTTGTAGAAGCTGCCAATAAAGAGGAAGCAAGTCAGAAGGTAGATACCGCCTGTAAAAAAATGCTCGCCAATCAAATTATGGAGAGCTACCGCTTCGAGCTTAGCGAGGTATAATCATGAAAAAAGGTTTCAGGACCTTTCAACCGCAAAACAACGCTTGGGATACACAACTGTATTTCCCAACTCCCCTTCCGTTTTTAGAAGAATGGCGCACCAATATTGCTGCAGCACAGCAAGAATTTGCCAATCTTTCAATTAAAGAACGCGCCGCCTTCCTGTTAGGCCTCGCTACTGAACTGTTAGCTGCAAAGGATGACATTCAGCTACTATATTGTCAAGAAAGCGGGCTCTCTAAAAAAAGATTTGAGGCCGAATTTGACCGCACTCATCAAACCTTACTGCGTTTTGCTAGCCACCTCGAAAATCATCTCTGGGAAAAATCTGAAACGCTAGAAGCCGATAGCATTCAACTTACCAAACGCAAGCTTCCAATTGGACCAGTTCTCGTGCTTGGTTCGTCAAATTTCCCCTTGGCTTACTCGACACTTGGCGGAGATACCGTTGCGGCCTTTGCGGCCGGTTGTTGTGTTGTGCTCAAGGCCCACCCCATGCACGCCGGAACCAGTATTTTAGTGGCGCAGTGCATTTCAAAGGTGCTCCAAAAACTGAACCTTTCCCCGTTTATTTTTAGCCACATTCTTGACGATTCTTATTATTGGGCCAGCACTTTTGCAAAAGAACCGGCTATCAAAGCCATCGGTTTTACTGGTAGCATCAAGGGAGGACGCGCACTCATGGATATCGCAGCTCAGCGCCCCGATCCAATACCTGTTTTTGCTGAAATGGGCAGCTTGAATCCGGTCATTCTTACCGGAATATTCAAGAGCGAAGAGCTCCAACATACCGCTGAAAAATTAGCCCTTTCAATTTATACAGACGCCGGGCAATTTTGCACAAAACCTGGGCTCATTCTGGTTCATGAACAACAGCTCGCCTCTTTTTTAGATCAGCTCAGAACCGCACTCGAACTGCTACAGCCTGTTCCGATGCTGCACCCCGATATTTTCGCCAAATACGAAGCCAGAAAAAGACACGTTTTTCAAGCAAAAGGCATGCAAAGGCATGAATCGAGCGCACCCATACAAGGAATTGAGGCACGTTGGGTTATTGCCCAAACAAACATTCAAAATCTGAGCAATGCCCCTGCCGCACTCGAAGAAGTTTTTGGACCGTTTGCTGTGCTTTGTAGTTATCAAGAGCTTTCACAATGCACCGCCCTCCTTCAACAATTAGGAGGCCAACTTACTGCTACAGTCTTTGCTCCTGAGGCTACACAAATTGAACCCAACTTGGTTTACCAACTGCAAACCCAAGTTGGTCGCCTTATAATTAATGGTGTACCTACTGGTGTTCGGGTGCTAGAAACCATGCACCACGGCGGCCCCTACCCTGCAAGCAGCGATCCGCGCTTCAGTGCAGTTGGCCCAGATAGCATCCAGCGTTTTACAAAAGAAGTGTGTTTTCAACGCCATCTTTGACAAGCGGGCTTTCAAAGAAAGAAAAGATGCTTGCAATCATCTTTGGTTGAACGAAAAGTCAACGTAAATCTTTGTATTTTTGACTGTCAAAACATTCACAAATGGAAAATCAAGCCACACCTACAAAATCAAATAGCTTTTATTTTGTTTTTATATTCATCCTTCTTGCTGGTTTAGCAGGGCTTACACTAGCTTGGTCCAGACAACGTGCTGCCTTAAACACCTGTAAAAACAGCAATGCTGAGTTACTTGCTGACATGGCTGACATGGAAAGCGCACTATCCGGTTATACGGGCACCATGAAGCAGGATCTTAAATCGGATTTACAGCAAATGTTGCGTAACTACAACAAACTCATTGAAAAAGATGCCACAAAAGCGGATAGTCTCAATGCTCAAAAAGCACAAATTACCGACCTCCTTAGAAAATTAGACCGTTCCAAACTGACGGCTCGCGACCTCGTTAAGGCCAGAAAAGAAAATGAAACGCTGCGCTCCATCATGCGCAGTTATGCACGCACCATCGACTCCTTAAATACACTCAACATCGACCTTGGTAGCCGCCTAGAAGAAACCAACGTCAAACTCTCAACCACTTCATCTGAAAGAGACACCTATAAGAAACAAGCGGAAGAATCTCAACAACAGATCAAAAAGGGAAGTAAGCTTCAGGCATACAACTTTGAATCAGAAGCACTGAAGCAACGTGTGAACAACACGATGGAAGTGACCGACCGCGCCAAAAATGCAGCGCAATTCAGAAGCAGCTTTACCCTATCAGAAAATGTTTTAACCAATGCCGGTAAAAAATATGTCTATATGCAAATTACTGGGCCAAACGGAGAAACACTTCAAGGCAGTAGCAGCTTTGTCACCGATACAGAAAGTGGCAGCGTAGCCTACACACAGCGCAAAGAAATTGATTATCAAAACCAAGCCCTAGACCTCACGATTTACTATGAACTCAAAGGCGAAACCGCAGCCAAAGGCCTTTACCGCGTGCGCATTTATTGCGATGGTCAGCTCATTGGCTCCGATAGTTTCTCTTTAAAATAAGCCCTAACCTCATTCAGAAAAATGAATGAAAGCAATATTCATCTACAAACTACTTTAATCTAAATATCAAAAATGAGTACCGCCATAGAACAAGGTCACGTCAATTATAACATACAAGAAAACGGGATTGCCAGCATTACTTTTGGTCATCCTTTAAGCAATTCATTACCCGGAAAAATTCTTCAAAAACTTGCCGACACCATCACAGAAGTGAGCAATAACCCAGCGGCCAAAGTACTCATTTTGCAATCCGAAGGGGAGAAAGCCTTTTGCGCTGGCGCCAGCTTTGACGAACTCGTTTCTATCAACGACCTCGAGACTGGCCTTCAGTTTTTCTCTGGCTTTGCCAAGGTGATCAATGCGTGCAGAAAATCAAAAAAACTCATTATTGGTCGTGTACAAGGGCGCGCAGTAGGCGGCGGCGTCGGCTTAGCATCAGCCACAGATTATTGTTTTGCTACCGCCAGAGCGGAAGTCAAATTATCGGAACTTGCAGTTGGCATCGGACCTTTTGTGGTTGGACCTGCCGTAGAAAGAAAAATTGGTTTATCCGCCATGAGCGAATTGGCAATCAATGCCACCGAATGGCGCTC
>JAURHO010000249.1 GCA_030833265.1 Crocinitomicaceae bacterium
GAATGAAGATCATTGGGAAAATATATATCAAATAAGAAGTCTTATTGAATTATTTATTAACAAAAATAAAATTGATCATATTTCGAATTTTTTTAATAAAAATATTGAGGGTGTGAAGGCAAGCACTTTCGCCGGACCTACAGAGCAAAGCTTAGTCAAAATTCAAAGAGGTGAGGCCGAATTGGCGCTGACCTATACCTTTGAGGCAGAAAGTACGGCGCAGGGCAAAGGGGAGCTGAAAACACCTGCACCGTTATTGCGTCATTTGATGACAACCTACGGTTCATTTCATGTCATTGTTGCGAGAAAAAATGTAGACATACAAAGCTTGGCAGATTTAGCAAAAAAGCCTTACCGTGTTTGGGTAGGTCCTAAGTCTTCTGTTTTTTGGCCAATGAATATGGCCGCTTTAGGTGCTTTTGGTGTCAGTCTTGAATCCATTACCAAGGCTGGAGGAGTGATCAATACAGCGGGCTATCAAACACTGATGCAGGCATTTCAAGACGGACAAGTGGACGTTGCATTTTTTTCGGGCCCAACACCCTACAGCTTGCTGATGGAGTTGGATCGCGGCGCTGGCTTTAAATTTTTAGGTTATTCAGATGCTGAAATAAAGCGTTTTAATGCTTTGTTACCAGGCACATCACCTGGAAAAATTGCTGCAAATAGTTATCGCAGTTCTCCTGCTGAAATCATAACGCCTTACGTCGTCAATCAAATTGTTGTCAGTGCCAACGTTTCATCGGATCTGGTTTATAAAATGACCAAAGTCCTTAATGAAAAATACAAAGAAACACATGGATTGTTTGCAGGCTCGGAAGAAATCATTCCAGCAAATGCATTGCTTCATAACCGTATACAAATTCATCCTGGTGCAGAGCGATATTACAAAGAAGTTGGATTAATTAAATAAATTTTTTTCCAAATGACGCTTCTTCGATGGCGAATGGTTGCTTTTTTAGCAACCTATCTGGCGCTTTATCACCTTTACATCGGCATTTTTGGCTCGCCAACTAACAGAGTCTTTTTGCCTGTGCATTTGTGTTTATCACTGTCACTTTGTTTTTTGGCATACCCCGCTTCAACATCTAAAAAATGGACAAATTGGCTTGATTTATTGGGGGCTGCTGCCTCTTTCGGTTTGTTGGCTTGGTGTTTAATCAATTTAGAAGATTGGGACCTGAAATCTGTTGGGTTATCGACCATCGATTACTTGGCGTGCACTTTGATGTTGTTTCTTGTTGCAGAAGCAGTTCGACGTACAACTGGGTGGTCATTGATTGTATTGAGTGGACTTTTTGTTGTTCATGCGCTGTGGGCTAGACATTTTCCTGGAATTTTGAATGGAGCGGGTGTTTCTTGGGAGTCTTTGCTCATTACCTTGGTGATAGGCGATAGTGGAATTTTTGGTATTCCTGTTTTGGTGATTGCTCAGTATGTTGTTTTATTTTTATTGTTTGGTCGCTTGTTACAAGTTATCGGTGCTGGCTCATTTTTTTCGCGTTTAGCGTTTTCGCTATTTGGTTCAAGAGTAGGTGGCCCCGCTAAAGCGGCTGTTGTGTCATCTGGTCTTTTTGGAACTTTATCGGGTAGTGGTGTTTCCAACGTACTCACCACAGGTTCGTTCACGATACCCATGATGATTCGGTTAGGTTACAAACCCCCTTTTGCTGCGGGTGTAGAGGCTGCTGCTGCTGTTGGGGGAGCGATTATGCCGCCTGTGATGGGCGCTGTTGCGTTCATGATGGCCGAATTTATGGGGATCAGTTATGCACAAATTGCAATGGCTGCCGCCATACCCGCCTTCTTGTATTACTTTGCAATTTATGCCACGGTTCATTTTGAAGCGAGTCGTTTGCGTTTGCGCGGAATACCAGAAAATTTACTCCCTAAACCTTGGCCACTGATGAAGCAAGAAGGGTACCTTTTATTGCCGTTGGCAACGATTGTTGCTTTTATTTTGTTAGGTTACTCGGTTGTATTGGTGGTTGTTTGGTCGGTCTTAACAACTTTCATCATTTCATTTAGAAAAGCAAACAGTGCTGTTTCGCCGGCGCGCTGGGCAAGTGCCTTGATTGCAACAGGACAATTAACGGGGCCCTTGACGGCGACCTGTGCAATTGCTGGATTGCTCATTGGAAGCATGAATGCTACGGGCGTTGGGTTTCAACTTTCTCAAGGTTTAATTGCTTTGTCAGGGCAAACACAAGCAGGGTTGCTGGTCATGTCCGCTTTGCTTGCACTTTTGCTAGGAACTGGATTAACCGCATCAGCTGTCTACATCACAATGGTTGCAACTGTGATACCCATTCTTAAATCAGCAGGTGTGAGCGACATGGCGGCGCACATGTTTGCTTTTTATTTTGGGGTGGTCTCTGATATCACACCACCCACGGCATTGGCAGCTGTCACAGCTGCTGGCAT
>JAURHO010000250.1 GCA_030833265.1 Crocinitomicaceae bacterium
AAAGTCTGTGGATACTGTTTCTGGGTTACAGTTGATCATGATGGTTTCGTAGCCACATTCTTTGGCTGCTAGAACACCATGCACACAAGAGTAGTCAAATTCAATACCTTGACCAATGCGGTTAGGGCCCGAGCCCAAAACAACAACTTTTGGACGATCTGTGACGACACTTTCATTCTCGTATTCAAAAGTTGAATAGTAGTAAGGCGTTTGTGCTTCAAATTCAGCAGCACAAGTATCAACTAATTTATAAACGCGATTGATGCCGTATGCTTTGCGTTTGGCAGAAACTTCTGATTCAAGGCAACGCAAAAGGTGAGCGATCTGACGGTCTGCGTATCCTTTTTGTTTGGCTTCAAAAAGTAAATCTTGCGGTAAGTTTTCGAGGTGAAACTTTTCTATTTTGCGCTCGAGTTTGATGAGGTCCTCAATTTGCTTGAGGAACCAGATGTCAATTTTGGTTTTCTCGACGATAGTTTTAAATGGAATACCCAACTTAATGGCATCGTAGATATGGAATAAGCGGTTCCAGCTTGCAAACTCTAAAGAGTGTAAGATTTCGTTTTGATTGGTGAGCTCTTTGCCGTCTGCACCCAAACCATTGCGGTTGATTTCTAAAGACTGACAAGCTTTTTGAAGCGCTTCTTGGAAACTGCGTCCGATTCCCATTACTTCACCAACTGACTTCATTTGAAGGCCCAACTGACGATTGGTGCCTGGGAATTTATTGAAGTTCCAACGCGGAATTTTGACAATAACGTAGTCAAGGGTTGGTTCAAAAAGTGCAGAAGTTGTTTTGGTAATTTGATTGCTGAGCTCATCGAGGTGATAACCAATAGCTAATTTGGAAGCAATTTTGGCAATTGGATAACCAGTTGCTTTGGAAGCTAATGCAGATGATCTTGAGACACGTGGATTGATTTCAATGGCAATGATGTCTTCTTGATTATCTGGTGAGACTGCAAACTGCACATTACAGCCACCTGCAAAATTTCCGATAGAGCGCATCATGTTGATGGCCATATCGCGCATTTTTTGAAAGGTAGTGTCTGAAAGTGTCATGGCAGGCGCCACGGTAATTGAATCTCCGGTGTGAATTCCCATCGGGTCAAAGTTCTCGATAGAACAAATGATAACCACGTTGTCGTTGGCATCGCGCAAAAGCTCGAGCTCGTATTCTTTCCAACCCAAAAGTGCTTTGTCAATCATGACTTCATGAATCGGAGATAATTGCAAACCGCGTTCAAGCAGGTTGTCGAATTCTTTAGGCTCATGAAGGATACTTGCGCCTGAACCGCCTAGGGTGTAGGATGGTCTGATGCAAAGTGGGAAACCGAACTCTTGCGCGATTTCTTTTCCTTCTAAAAAGGATTTGGCTGTTTTTTGTGGCGCCATTGGCACGCCAATTTTCCCCATTAATTCACGAAATGCCTCGCGGTTTTCAGTGATTTCAATGGCGTTGATGTCTACACCGATTATACGCACACCAAATTGTTCCCAAATGCCCATTTCATCGCATTCAATGCACAAATTGAGCGCAGTCTGACCTCCCATTGTTGGCAAAACTGCATCGATTTGATGGTTTTCAAGAATTTTGACGATACTGGCTGGTTCAAGGGGTTGAAGATAGACGTTGTCTGCCACCACTTTGTCGGTCATGATGGTAGCCGGATTCGAGTTGATGAGGGTTACTTCAATACCTTCTTCGCGCAGTGAGCGAGCGGCTTGAGAACCAGAGTAATCAAATTCACAGGCTTGACCAATGACAATAGGACCACTACCAATAATTAGAACGGATTTGATCGACTGATCTTTAGGCATAAGAGCTTCAATTTACAAGTTTCTTTGAGCGAAACCTTCGCTGCAAATTGAGCACAAATTTAAGTTAAATTCAGTCGGTAACGGCAAGTAAAGCCGAGAGTTTTTTAACAAAATGCCCGAGGGCTGTTAATTAAATGGAATTAGGCGCAATGACGCGAGATAAATTGCAAGGCCAAATGATTAAAAGTCTCAGCCTTTTCGTAATTAACTACATGTCCACAGGCCGGAACTACTTTGAGTTCAGAAGCAAAATCTTGATTGACCAAAATTCTTACCGGATTTAAAAACATGTGATCTTGTTCACCCATCACATACAAAGTTGGGATGGTTTCGGGTTTTGAATTGATGTTAGTGAGGTAAGCTGTTAAACGAGCGGTCAATTTGAACCAACGCTGAAATTCTTTGTCAACAACTTTTTTGGCTTCATTGACGAAAAGCGACCTAGATTCTTTGTGATTGGCCCTCGGCATCATGATGCGGGCCATGAGCTTGTACAATGACATTTGTGGCAAAAAACTGTATAGCATGCGCCCCATTCTCAAAATAAATCGGGAACGCACATTGAGTTTTGTTACCGCCCCTGCGAAAACCA
>JAURHO010000251.1 GCA_030833265.1 Crocinitomicaceae bacterium
AACGAGGTATTTGATGATCTCAATGATATCTTCTTTTGTAAGGGTCTTTTGAGTCAACCCATAGTTGAGATTTAATTTCTTATTGATTTTGTAGCGACCCACTTCACCCAAATCATACCGCTTGTCGCTGAAAAACAATTTATCGATGATGCCACGTGCTGTTTCATTATCAGGAGCGTCAGCACCACGCAATTGCTTGTAGATATGCTGTACTGCTTCCAGTTCTGAGTTGGAAGTGTCCTTGTTCAGGGTGTTGTAGATGATGGCATAATCACCACTCACTTCTTCTTTCTGGATGAAGATGCTCTTGACACCAGTTTCAAGGATGGTAGTGATGTCCTCTTGAGACAAAACAGTATCGCGCTCAAGTACTACTTCATTTCTTTCCAATGAAACCACTTCACCAGAATCTTCATCTACAAAATCCTCCACCCATGTTTTCAATACCCTTGCAGCAAGACGTTTTCCAACAAGTTTGTCGAGTGTTTTTTTATCCGTCTTTACTTCATCTGCCATTCCGAACAATTCAAGGATGTCCTTATCGGTTTCAAAGCCAATGGAACGGAGCAAAGTAGTTACGGGGAATTTCTTTTTACGATCGATGTACGCATACATCACGTTGTTGATATCGGTAGCAAATTCCATCCATGCACCTTTGAAGGGAATCACACGTGCAGAATAAATTTTCGTTCCGTTGGGATGGAGTGATTGTCCGAAGAATACACCAGGTGAACGGTGCAACTGAGAAACCACTACCCTTTCAGCACCGTTGATCACGAATGTTCCGCGAGGCGTCATGTAGGGAATGTTTCCAAGAAATACGTCCTGAACAATTGTCTGGAAGTCAACGTGCTCCTCATCGTTACAACTCAAACGCAGTTTTGCTTTGAGTGGAACGGCATACGTGAGCCCGCGCTCCATACATTCTTCGATGGTATAGCGAGGAGGATCAATAAAATAATCCAAGAACTCCAACATGAAGATGTTCCTTGTATCGTTGATGGGGAAATTCTCTTTGAATACTTTGAACAAACCTTCGTTGTTGCGCTTATCAGGCGTCGTTTCCAACTGGAAATAATCCTTGAAGGATTGAATTTGAATTTCTAGAAGATCTGGAGTTTCTGCAAGGTGCTTGACCTTACCAAAATGCACTCTTTTTGAAGCCACTTTTGCTGATGACATAGTCTGATGTGCTTTTAAACGTGTGATTGGACTGAAAGACAATAAGACTCTCTTTGCACTTACTTAATTAAGTAATTGATTATCAACATTTTATGTTGTTCCGGAAAGTCAATTTGTAATCAGCCCAATTTAAAGGACTGCGAAGTTACGGGAATTGGGGGAAATGGACAAATATTTGGGGCTTCCGTTGTCTGCCAAAAAAGGCACAAAAAAAGCCGGAAAAATCCGGCTTTGATAATTTTAAAGTGCCTTGGTGATTACTTGATTTCAACTTCAGCACCAGCCTCTTTCAACTTGGCAGCCAAATCGTCTGCTTCAGCCTTAGAGACACCCTCTTTCACAGGCTTAGGAGCACCGTCAACGAGGTCTTTTGCTTCTTTCAATCCAAGTCCAGTGAGGTCTTTCACAACCTTCACAACACCTAATTTGCTAGCGCCGCCGCTAACGAGGATTACATCGAATGTTGACTTCTCCTCTGCAGCAGCTGCGGCACCACCGCCACCACCTGCTACTACAACTGCAGCTGCAGCTGGTTCGATACCATAATCAGCTTTCAATACGTCAGCCAATTCTTGAACTTCTTTTACTGTAAGGCCTACCAGTTGTTCGGCCAATGCTTTTACGTCTGCCATGTTTTTAATTTTTAACCGCTTTCACAGCTTTGGCTCCAGCGGATGGTTATAAAATATGCCACATTTAAACCTCAGTGGCGTTGGGTTTTTTACAAATTTATTCAGCAGCTGCAGCACCTTGTTTCTCGTGGTGGTGCAACAAACCTGCCAAAACGCGCTTCGCAGGAGACTGCAACAATCCGATGACCTCTCCAATGAGTTCGTTCTTCGTTTTGATCTGTGTCAATGCTGTCAAGTTGTTGTCTCCAACAAAGATATCTCCGTTGATGAAGGCTGCTTTCAACTCTGGTCTTTCAACATTTCCTTGTTTGCGGAAAGAACTGATGATCAATGCGGGCTCCTTTGGATTTTCAGAGAACATCAACGCAGTTACGTTGTTCAAAGAATCGTACACTCCAGCATACTTTTCAGCATCAAGTGATTCCAATGCTTTGCGGATAAGTGTGTTCTTGGCAACTTTCATTTCAACCTTCTTGTCGAAACAAAATCTTCTCAGGTTGCTTATCTGTTCAACTGAAAGGGATTCTGTATTGGTGATGTAGAAGTTGTTGTACTGTCCGAATTTTTCTTTGAGTACACCAATCACTTCA
>JAURHO010000252.1 GCA_030833265.1 Crocinitomicaceae bacterium
ATTGATGCTTTCTCAAATACGCCTTATTTATGGGGAGGAAGAAGCATCTTTGGGATCGATTGCTCGGGTTTTGTACAAAATGTTTTCAGACTCCTCGACTACAACTTACCCCGCGATGCGTATCAACAGGCAGAACTTGGTTCTGTGGTAAGCTATGAAGAACGGCAAGCGCTCGACCTCGCGTTTTTTATCAATGCGAAAGGCAAGATTCATCATGTTGGCATTGTTACCGAAAACGGAGACATCATTCATGCTTCTGGGCAAGTCAGGACCGATGAACTTTTGCCGAGCGGAATTTATAATGTTGCCGCAGAACAACAAACGCATCAACTTCACGAAATTCGTCGAATTATTCATGCTTAAAAACGCTATCTAAAGCATTCTTCCCATATTTGTAAAAAATTTATTTGAACATGAAAGACCAAGCAATTTTTGATTTAATCGCCGCTGAAAAACAGCGTCAATTACACGGTATTGAACTTATCGCTTCTGAAAACTTCGTGAGCGACGACGTCATGCAAGCCATGGGTTCGGTACTTACCAATAAATATGCGGAAGGTCTTCCAGGAAAAAGATATTATGGCGGCTGTGAAGTCGTTGACAAAGTAGAGCAATTAGCGATTGATCGCTTGTGCCAGCTCTTTGGTGCTACTTGGGCCAATGTGCAACCTCACTCTGGTGCTCAGGCCAATGCAGCTGTTTTCTTGGCTTGTTTGCAACCCGGAGATAAAATATTAGGTTTTGACCTCTCACACGGAGGCCACTTAACGCATGGTTCACCGGTCAATTTCTCAGGAAAACTTTACAAACCATTTTTCTATGGTGTTTCAAAAGAAACCGGCTTGGTCGATTACGACCTCATGGAAGAAACCGCCCGACGCGAAAAACCAAAAATGATCATTTGCGGCGCCTCTGCCTACTCCCGCGACTGGGATTACGCACGTATTCGCAAAGTAGCTGACGAAGTAGGCGCCTTGGTTTTGGCCGACATCTCACACCCTGCTGGCCTTATTGCGGCTGGCTTACTCAATGATCCGCTCGAGCACTGTCATATTGTTACTTCAACAACCCACAAAACACTCAGAGGTCCAAGAGGTGGTATCATCATGTTGCGCCACAACTTTGAAAACCCTTTTGGATTG
This sequence comes from Crocinitomicaceae bacterium, assembly GCA_030833265.1. GTDB lineage: Bacteria > Bacteroidota > Bacteroidia > Flavobacteriales_D > Crocinitomicaceae > UBA952. The sequence continues at coordinate 1,143 of JAURHO010000252.1, forward strand.
CGTTGGAACAACGGCAACCTCAAATCGATGGGCGCCTTGCTAGATGCAGCTGTTTTCCCAGGTATTCAAGGTGGGCCACTAGAACACGTTATAGCAGCCAAAGCAGTCGCTTTTGGTGAAGCACTTGACCCAGCCTACAAAGTATACATGAAGCAGGTACAAACCAATGCCGCTACCTTTGCAGCAGAACTTGTTAATCTTGGTTACAACATTGTTTCGGGCGGCACCGACAACCACAGCATGCTCATCGATCTTCGTTCAAAAGGCATTACGGGTAAAGATGCAGAAAATGCACTTGTGCTTGCCGATATCACCGTGAACAAGAACATGGTGCCTTTTGACACTGAATCTCCGTTTGTCACATCCGGGATTCGTGTTGGTACTGCGGCGCTTACTTCCAGAGGTGTTAAAGAAAATGAAATTGCCCAAATGGTACACCTCATGGATAAAGTCCTGATGAACGCCAGCAATGAACAAATCATTGCAGAAGTCAGAAAAGAGGTCAACGCACTCATGAGCGACAAACCACTTTTTGCTTGGTAAGCTAACACCTTTAAAAATGGTTTTCCATTCTAAAAAAGATGGTTTAATCTGGGTAGTTCTAGCTTTCATTTTCGTTATTTACGGCGGTGTAGCTTCGCTTATTTTTTACCAAGAAAAAGATCCAATCATTTTTTTAGTCTTGAGTTTAGTATGGGTTTTTTTAGGGATATTAATAGCGTATATCATTCCCAAAACCACTTACTACACCTTTCTTGAGGACCACCTATTGTGTCAAAGTCTTTTTATTAAAAAGAGAATTCCTTACCGTGTTTTCAAAAAGATTGAACCTTCCAATGGCTTGTACGCTGGTTGGAAAATGAGCACGGCGTGGAAATGTTTAGTTGTTCATTTCAACAAATACGACGAACTTTTGATTTCACCTGCCAATGAGGAGGAGTTCATCAAAATGTTCAATGAAAAAAAAGCTCAATTCAGCGAACTAAATTGAGCTTTAAATTTGAGTTGTGCTAGCTTCCTACTAATACGCAATCAGGTTTTTAATCAAGACCAATCTTGGCTGTACTTTGACCATGACATGAATTACAGGCCCCAGATGTGAGGGCTGAACTCATATAAATACTGTTTCCTGAAGGAGCGGTTACTTTAGGATAAAGCCCTGTGTAATCAACGTTTGCTGTGGTATAAAAATTACCTTTTCCATCAATGTTAATGGTGTACTTGAGCATACCTTGACCATTAGGCTCAGTAAATAA
>JAURHO010000253.1 GCA_030833265.1 Crocinitomicaceae bacterium
AAAAAACATTACGGAACTTATTCAGAAAAAGACAGCTTCATATTTAAAAAAATGATGAGCAAGAGAGTGCTGTTTGACAATCAATCAATACATACAGTTGAGATGAACTTGAAAATATGCGAATTGCTTGATATACCCCAAAAAGAAAAAGTAATACCCCCAAAAAATTTAAAAAATAGTAAAAAATTTGAAATAAAAACGCCCTATGTTGTTGTTCATCCTTACCCAAAATTTGTTTATAAATCTTGGGTTGTCAGCGAATGGCAAACAATTCTAAAAGAACTGACACAAAATGGCATGCATGTTGTGATCAGTGGTGGACCAGACAAAGAAGAAATAGAGTATTGTGAAAAATTGGTGATTTCTCCGAATATAAAAAATTGGGCGGGTAAATATTCATTGGCAGACATGACTGAACTGATTCAACATGCAGAGTTATTCATCGGTGTTGATACGTCGGTCACACATTTGGCAGCAGCTACTGGCGTGAAGGTGTTTGCGATTTACGGGCCCACGAATCCGGTCAAGTGGGCTCCATGGCCCTATTCACCGAAGACACAAAACCAGCCGATTTGGCTAAGTCACTCGAATACACCGCAAGAACATTCAAACATCACGTTGATACAAGGTCAGCAATCTTGTGTTCCTTGCGCTGAAGAAGGGTGTGACAGACATGTCAACAGTCTCAGTCAATGCTTGACATCGTTAAAAAGTGAAATCGTTATTAGCGAAGTTAAACATTATTTGAAATCAAGAGGCATTGGAGATTCTTTGTAACAGCCGTGATTTATTTTCATCGGCTTGTGAGCGGTTGTTCTCCGGGTGATAGAGGTGCAAGACTTCTGTTGAGAAGGAACCCGATTTGCGGTTCACGCCTGCCTGATGCAAACGAAACACCATGTCTGCGTCTTCATGGCCCCAGCCCTCAAAGCTCTCGTCATACCCGTTGACAATCTCAAAATCAGATCTCCAACATGCAAAATTGCAACCCTTGATACCCCTCCATTTAAAGCCGCGATAGTAACGAATAGTTGCATTTGTAAATTTGAAATGGAAAGCCAACCATTTATTGATGGATCCATTTAGACGTTTGAATAACAAATATTTCTTGAAAATTCGAAAGTCCCATGCTTTTGCGGCTATCAAACGGGTTGTCAGTTTTTTATCCATAAGCACCCGACTGCCGGTCACCATGTGCTTCAATTCACAAAGGGAACGGTGTCTAGCTATAAAGTCAGGTTGAGCGATGCAATCGCCATCCAAAAAAATCAAATAGTCACCAGCACAGTGTTTGACAGCCAAATTACGTATGGCAGCAAGCCGAAAGCCAGTGTCTTCATGCCAAACATGTTTAAGTGTTTGGTGATGGCTGGTTTGAAAAGATTCAACCAAAACACGTGTTTCTTCTCGAGAGCCATCGTCCGCAACAATGATTTCAAAATTTGTATCGGATTGCTGATTCAGTGATTGCAAAACCAAATTCAGAGCATCAGGTCTGTTGTAGGTGCTGACAATGACACTAATCAACACGATTCACCTTGCTATTCAACAACCACAGTTTCAAATAACGATAGTAACTGCCTTCGGCATTGGAAATAGCCAAAGCCAATCCGTGAGGACCGTCTAAAAAACCCAGTTTAAAAAAATATGTTCTGATAAAAGACCAAAGGCCGTGCAAAACGGCTTTGCTGACACTGCTCTTTTTGCCAGCCAAAAAAGCCTGCTGTGCAGAGTCGGTGGAATAGCGATCGACTTTGTTGAGCACTTGGCTGAAATTCGTGACACTGAAATGAAACATGGCCGATTTCAGCGGTAGAGCAGGCGATGGTGTGACCAATTTCTCGTGCACCAGATGGTCAGAAAAACGCGAAGTGCCGCGCTTGAAAAGACGGGTGACAAAATCAGGATTCCAACCTGAATAATCGATCAAACGTCCACAATAGTATGACCGACGAGGGATGGCGTAACAATCGGCAGCAGGATGGGCCAGCACAGCCTTGATTTCTTCGCGAAGCGCCTCACTCAATCTTTCATCGGCATCAATGGACAACACCCAATCCTGGGTCGCTAAATCCAATGCCCTGTTCTTTTGGGCGCCAAACCCAGGCCAATCGGAGGGTGAGGAAATCACAGCGTTGTATGACTGTGCGATGGCCAAAGTTTCATCCGAACTCATCGAGTCCACGACCACAATTTCGTTGGCAATATCTTTGACCGATGACAGGCAAGCATCTAAGTTGGCCTGTTCATTTCGGGTAATCAAGATGACAGATAAGGTATTCATAAAAGGTATGTTCAAAATATATCAGCGATTGTCCAAAGTTATTGACGGCGCAACCCCAAAAAAATCACCGCACCTACCACCACCAAGGC
>JAURHO010000254.1 GCA_030833265.1 Crocinitomicaceae bacterium
CAGTTACACCAGTAGCCACCTTCTTTTGTTCGTCTTGCCAGTTCATTTTTTATCCTTCAGTTTGTTCATGCGTTGTCTCAAATCCAAAGTAGCGGATTCGCCTCTGATTCGCTGCAAGTCCAGCAACACTCCCTGCCACCAGAGCAACGCTTTGCTTGAGCCAATCATCGATTTCTTCTTTTGGTAGCGTCTGAGCCACTCTTGAGCTTCGCAATTCTTGAAGTGCTCTAATTCTTCTGGGTTCATTTATAGGCCATTGAAAATTGTTCATAATAAAATTAAAAAGTCGCTAGGGTCATAGCGGTAAACATTGATTACACGTTTGCTAGTTTGCTTCCAAGTATTTTTGTGTGAAATCCCCATTCTTTGTGCAATGCAAATCCAACCCATTGCTTTCCAGAAAATGTTTGATTCAAGGTCATCAGCACACCCTGCGCTAAAAGCCATAGTGCCTTGTGTCTTACCATAGTCAACGACAGTATCTAAAAGCAATCTGCCACGCAACAACTTCCTTGCATCTGTCTGTAAACAAATCTGAGCAATCTTTCCTTTTTTGCTAATAGCGTTTGGTATGCCAAAACTTGCTAAACAGAAACCAACTAAGTCACCATTGCAAAGAATTACAAATAGCTTGTCATTGCAAACATTACTCCATCTGTCTCCAGTTTTGATTCCTGTGATTGCAGCTTCGTATGCCATCTTTGGAATAAATCCTAAACTGACACTTTCCTTTTTTGACAAGGAAATGATGTAAGGCATATCTTCAAGTTTGGCAAATCTGACATTGCCTAAATCATCAGCTACTTCAACAGTTTTTAATTCGTAGTGGCTCATACAAATAAAAGTTGTTGGGTTTTTACAGAAGTTCCTGAGTCATATCTTGTTGTTTCGCCTTTTGGATAAGGTTGGATTTCGTATTTCAATAAATCAGTAAATTTTTTCTTCTGAAATTTGTTTCCGCATATAAAAATATATCTATGCTTTTGGCTTCGTTCAGAATAATAAAAATCATCTTTAAACTTTTCCTTCAGAAGTTCTAATGTCATACCTTGAGCCAAATGTCTATTGTGTTTATGCTCTTGACCTTTGATGTTCCAATTTGTTCTTTTAACGCTTAAACCTAAGTAAATAAAATTACACGCTTGATAAACATAACCGACATGACCCTGACCTGTATCAGCGTAAGAAATTACTATTGTTGGTTTTGGCAAAAGTTTCATAGAATTTGCAACCAAAAAAGACGCTTGATTTTTGTCGTTGTCCAACAAACACAATCTATTTAATTCAATGACAATAGCTTCATGTTCTTTTCCACAGATTCCTCTAGCAACCATTGGTGAACCTGCAAGACCATAAGTAACAACTCCAATAAGTTTGTCATCCTCATACAAACCAAAGGCGTACATAATCATTGGCAATCTTTTTGCATAGTGCTTTTCAAGTAACCAAGGCTCTGCTTCAAATGAATTGATGGGTAAGACTTTCATGCCTTTCTCCTTAATTCAGCCATCTTTGCCAATACTTCTAGCGATGGAGGAACTGCTTTCTTATCGTCAGCGATAATCTTTAAAAGTTGAGGGTCAGGCTCATTTGATGGTGCAACAGTGAGCCTTACATTGTCAGCAGGGTTTGGTTTAACAACCCACTCAGCTTTAAGACCTTGGCTTCCACGAGTACACCACTCAACCAAAAACTTATCTAAAGGCCAATTAAGTTTAAAAGCCTCTTTTCTTGCACCCTCAACAACTGTTGCAGTAATCGGTGCTTTTTTACTTTTCCGTAAAGCTACCCAATCATTCCAAACTTGGTCACGAACATCTAAAGGGCAAGCAACGACAGTTGCGTTCTCTCTCTTTGGTTTATGGTTAATGGTTAGTGGTTCATGGTTAGGGTTATTTTGGCTTTCATGTGGCAACCCAGACATAACCACTTGGGTTTTCTTTGGCCTACCTCCTAGCTTCCCATTGTTCTTGTTTTTTTCTACTTGCTCTTGATAGTCTTTAATTTCAACTTCAATGCGTTTGTGTGTGTATCCTGTTTTGCCTAAAACAAAGAAATCTGACAACACATTTTGAAGAAAATTAACCTCATCAGAACCCAAACGTAACCGCCTGATAACCACTTGGGTTTCTTCTGGTATGGGTTGTTCATCAAGGTAATACCAGTCTATTAACTGGCGGTAGATGCCATGCTCAATCGTTGAAAGATGACCAGTGTCTTTCCGATAGTCGGCAATATTGAACTTGTAGTAGTGCATAGTAGTCTCATGTTCCAATTCTCCCTAGAAAGAAACTGCGGCAGGAGGGGAGACTTCTCTTTTCGGTACGCTCATGACTTCGTACCTAGCCGTGTTT
>JAURHO010000255.1 GCA_030833265.1 Crocinitomicaceae bacterium
CGCAAGTTATATTTTTCTTCTAGTGCTTTCTCTAATCCCACATAAATTCCATAAGGTTGTACAACAGTTGTGCGCACAATTCCATCCGCTACGGCTTGCTTGAGATAGCGAGATACGCGAGCTTGTGAAAGATTAAGACGACGTGATATCTCGTGCTGTCCCAAGCCTTCTTCGTGATAAAGCACAGCAATTTTTGTCATCAAACGTTGCTGTTCAATGCTCGATAGCGAAAATCGCCCCGATGTTTTTTCCATTGCCATGGGGCTAGTTTGTCATTGAATGAATATATATTCAAGAATGAATTTCTTACCATGGCACACGTTTACGCTCGTATTGGAGCCATTTTGAGGCATTTTTGTCTTTGAATAGATAATCAATCCCAGTTAATCGTTATTGGTTTTGAACCGATTTATGTTGTTACAAACGTGCTTGCGACCTAGGTTTTGCGTACCAGCTGGCAGAAACGACTGTGAAGCCAGAGTCAACCCTATAAGGAGAAAAATGAAGGCAACATTTGGCAAGAACAGCCGTGCATTTGCAGCAGCAGTTCTTTCACTTGGTCTTGTTGTAGGAGGCACCTCATATGCTTCCGCAGCCGCACCAGGATCTTGTGTAGTAACAGGTTCCGCTTTTAGCACAGATGAAGCAAAGGGTGGAGTTAATTTCTCAACTCTTTCAAAGTCACTCGGAGCAGTTCCAAAGGCACCAAAGGGTCTAAAGATGGGCTCTTTGATGAAATTCCTTGGAAACCAATATTGGATCGATCTAGCCGCGGGCCAAAAGACTCGTGCCGAGAAGTACGGAGTCACAATTGATGTTCAGGCTGCGTCAAGTGAATCTGACCAGGTTGGTCAACTCAACTCAATGGAGACAATGGTAAAGAAGAGTTATAAAGCTCTTCTAGTGTCTCCTCAATCAAATACAAACCTTTGCCCAGCCGTTGAAAAGGCTGAAGCGAAGAAGCTACTTGTTCTTAACGTAAATGATGGTGTTCTACCAGGTGCACGCCAATGGGTTGGTCCAAACCAAATCTCAAACGGTGTTCTTGCTGCTGAATACTTCATCAAGAATCTTCCGGCAGGATCTGAAGTTGCAAACATTCAGGGACAGGTTGGCGCATATGCAGCGATCCAGCGTACAAAGGGATTCGTAGATACTGCTAAGAAGGGCGGACTTAATGTTGTTGCAAGCGTTCCAGGAAACTGGGATGTCACAACAGCAGCTAACGCTGCAGCCGCGATTCTTAAGGATCACCCAAATCTCAAAGCATTCTATGCAAATAACGATGGTATGGCGCTAGGTGTTGCCACCGCTGTCAATAATGCTGGTCTCAAGGGTAAGGTAATGATCATTGGAACCGACGGAATATCTGATGCATATACAGCAATTAAGAATGGCGATATCACAGGTACCGTTGACTCATATCCAAACCTGACAGGTCAGGCAGCGGTTGACGTTGCTCTCCGTCTTCTTGGAGGACAAAAAGTTCCACGTGCTGTTTACACACCTGTTGCTCTTATAACAAAAGCAAATGTAAACACACCAGCACCAAAGCTTGGCTAATTTTTAGCTGAGCAAAGTAGGGGGCTAAGCCTGTGCTGATCTGATGATTTGTATCATTAGGTCAGCACAGGTTCCTCATTTAAAAGGAGAAGTCAAAGAGTGAAATTGTTCAAGAAAACACCAAATGGACTTAACACCCGAATTTTTGGTGTGGTAATTGCCCTTGCAATTACTTTTGTCATCTTCGGCGTACTGGAACCAATTTTCCTTAGTTTTGATATTTTGCTTGAAATTGGTGTGCAATCAACAATCATCGCTTTAGTGGCGCTAGGACTTACATTTGTCATAGTTACAGGCGGAATAGACATTTCAGTCGGTGCAATCGTCGGATTGACTGCTGTAATTTGTGCAACAAACCTTGCCAATTGGGGAACATTTTTGACAATTATTATGGCTTTTGTGATCAGCGCTTTTCTTGGGTTTTTTAATGGAGCAATGTCAGCACTTTTTAACCTTCAATCTTTTGTAGTTACTCTTGCAACACTAAATCTTTTTAGAGGCATAGCATTTGTCTATACTCAAGGACGACCGATATATAACCTAGATGAGGGTTTTAGAAACTTCTTTAGTGCTGATATCGGGCCTATTCCAAAGCCAGTTCTATTCTTAATCACAGCAACAATGGTTGCATATTTAATTTTGAACAAATCTCGGCTTGGACTACATCTCAAAGCAATCGGCACCAACATGGATGCCGCTCGCCGAAGTGGTGTGCAAGTACGCAAAGTTCAAATCGCAGCTTTTGTTCTGTGTGGCCTCTTCTGCGGTTTTGGAACACT
>JAURHO010000256.1 GCA_030833265.1 Crocinitomicaceae bacterium
AGAGCGCTGAAATGCAGTGCTCATAGGCGTAGCTATTTTTAGCACTCGGATCAAACCAGATGGCTTGCATTCCGGCACGTAAAGCACCTGCAACATCCACATGGTAGTCATCACCGATCATTACTGAGGCTTCGGCTTTGGCATTGGCCTGATTCAGGGCATATTTAAAAATGGCGGGGTCGGGCTTGTTTTTACCAATGAACTCGGAGCACACAATCACGTCAAAAAAAGCACGCAGGCCACAATTTTCAAGCTTTACAAACTGTACCTCCTGAAAACCATTGGTAATAATATGCAGCTGATAACCCATTTGCTGAAGGGCCTCTAGTGTTTCAATGGCCTCCGGAAACAAGGCAGTTTGCAGCGGAGATATCTGAACATAAGCATCTGATAGCCTTCTAACTAAACTTTCGTCTTGAATTTTAAAGTGCTTGAGCGTTACACGAAAGCGCTCATAGCGCAGTTCATCTTTTTTAATTTTCCCTTTCCCGTAGAGCTTCCAAAGATGGGCATTCTGATAAACATATTGCTGATGAAAATGCTCAAAACCCCCAATGCGTGCCTCAAGTTCTTCTTCGTGAAAAATTTGACGCAAGGCATTCTCGGAATTTTTGTCGAAATCCCAGAGGGTGCGGTCGAGGTCAAAAAAGAGATGGCGCTTAGAGGAGGGCATAACTGATTAAGGTCAAGAGAAAGGCATTGAACGCCAAACCAAGCAGCACAAACCAAAAAGTACTTTGGTACTTGCCATAAAATTTAGCCACCACATAATTGCCAATGGGCACTGAAAACAATAGTGGCGCAAAAAGTGTGATGCCATAAAAGCCAAAACGGTGCTTGACCTGAATGATGAACTTTTTGGTCTTGGTGACTTTGTAATAATTGATGGGTTCTTTACCCGCAGCCAAAGCGGCCTCTCGTTTGATTTTTCGGCGCTTGTGCGAAATGCGCATCACAACCTCACTCCCGAAATAGAACAAAGCAGAAGCCGTTGCCGCTCCTAAAAAGGCCGCCAACCAAGTTTGGTGAAAGGCCATTTTAAAGCCAGGGCCTGGCAAGGTTGACACCATGAATTTAACCATGGCTAAAAAATAAATACTCCAGAATCCGATCCAGTTCATGTGCTTGTTCGCTTATTGTTTGATTCCGAATGAGAGGTCACCGGCATCTCCGAGACCTGGTACGATGTATGATTTTGCGGTGAGCTCTGCATCGATGGCACCTACCCAAATTTGCGTGTTGCTCGGGAGTTTTGCCTTCACAAAGGCCAAAGCCTCAGGTGTAGCAATGGCCGACACAATATGCACCTGACTTGGGGCGCCGTGCTTTCTAAGGGCCTGATAGACCGCTACCATTGAACTACCTGTAGCCAACATCGGGTCCGAGATGATCCAAATTTTGTGATCGATGTCTGGGATGGCTAAATACTCCACCTCGATTTCGAAATCTTCTGGGGAGCTGTGCTTGCGATACGCAGAAATATAGGCGCTGTCTGCGTGGTCAAAGGTGCGTAAAACGCCGTCGTGCATGGCCAAACCTGCCCGCAAAATGGTAAAAAGTACGGGCTGCTCTTGCAGCGCTGGCACCGTTGCAAGACCAAGCGGAGTTTGCACTTCTTGTTGGACGCTTGGCAATGTTTTGGACAGCTCATAACTCAAGATTTCTGCAATTCTAGACAAGTTGTGCCTGAAACGCATGCGATCTTCTTGGATTCCAACCGCTCTGATTTCGGCCATGTACTGACCCAAAATTGAACTTTGTTGACCGATGTGATGTACCATCTTGATTTTTCTTTAAAATTACGTATTATTGGACGATTTTTCTATTAAATTCTTAGTCTATGCAAGCGCAGCGCAAGGTTCTGTTTCTCATTATTATAGCGGCTCTAGGTTACTTTGTCGACATCTATGACCTCGTGCTTTTTGGGGTCGTTAAGGCAGAAAGCTTAGCAACAATCATGCCTGATGCAGACGCTGCGGTTCGGGCAGCCACCGGAAAGTACTTATTTAACATTCAAATGCTCGGGATGTTGCTAGGCGGCATTTTGTGGGGCATCTTAGGCGATAAAAAAGGCCGTTTGAAAGTGCTTTTTGGCTCCATTTTGATTTACTCTGTGGCCAATATTTTAAATGCTTTTGTAACCGACATTCCCAGCTACACCGCAATCCGACTCTTGGCCGGCATTGGCCTAGCCGGTGAATTAGGCGCAGGCATTACGCTAATTAGCGAACTGATGCCCAAAGAAACACGAGGCTACGGCACCATGATTGTGGTGACGTTTGGCGCACTTGGGGCGGTTGCTGCCTCGGTCATTGGTGCAGAAGGCCAAGCT
>JAURHO010000027.1 GCA_030833265.1 Crocinitomicaceae bacterium
CACATGTTGCCAATTTACCGTCAACAAGATGGGGGTAATTCGCAAGAGAAAAATAAAAAGGTATTCAAAAAGGCTACACAAGCTTTAGCAAGAAACAGAAACTTATTGGTTTTTGGTGAGGGCATTACAGATGACATTTTTGAAAGAAGATTAAAGCCTATCAAAAAAGGAGCAATTCGCATTGGTTTTACTGCGCTTGAAGACCTCAATTGGTCTGTTGAAATCAAGGTGCAGGGTTTAGGGATCAACTATACGAATCCTGGTGTGCTGCGGAGCGAGGTACTTATTGCTGGTGCTGAGCCTATTGTTTTAAATGACTACAAGGATGCTTACCTTGAAAATCCGAGCAAGGTCATTACTGAACTCAACCGTGAGCTCGAAACGCGCATGCAGGCACAAATCACCCACGTTCAGACCGATGAAAATGTGATTTTGCATGAGCGCATCATGATGCTTACGCGCAAAGGAATGCACGTGGATTGCTTTGACCCGCAATTAAGTTTGGAAGCCCGTTGGGCTTATTCTCAAGCGCTCGCCACCAAACTAAACAACGGTAGTTTAGCGGCAGCATCCAATTGGAACGAGCTCGAAGCATCTATAGACAACTATTTCACGGCGCAAGATAAAATTCAAATAAAGGAGGCTGAATTGTATAATTACAAGCTCAATTCATCTTGGCGTCAAAATACGATCCTTCAATTAATAGGTTGGTTCCCAATTTTTCTTTTGGGGCTAGTTCATATTGCACTTCCTTATCTTTTTGTGAAGCGCTTTGTAGAAAAGAGCTTTAAAAGACGCGTTTTTTGGTCTGGTGCAAAAATGGGAATGCTCTTGGTATTAATTCCAGTCTGGAATCTCATTTTACTCGGCATTGCAACCAACTTTATCGAATTAAATTGCCTTGTTTGGCTGGGCTATTTTTTAGCACTCAACTTTGTAGCGCATGGTTTCCATCGTTTTGTAGCAGCCTACCGCAGGCTTAAAAAATCGAAAAGTTTCAACGCACAAAAATTAAATGAACTTGTTATTCATCGAACAGCTCTTTTGAAGTTGCTCCAGGAAAACGGACTCTAGAAAATGGAAGAAAGCACAAGAATTAAAAAGCCGAAGTGGTTACGCGTCAAGTTGCCAACAGGCGAGAATTACAGAAAGGTTCGCGGCCTAGTAGACCAGCATAATTTGCATACCATTTGTGAGTCAGGTAGCTGCCCGAACATGGGCGAATGCTGGGGCGAAGGAACAGCAACCTTTATGATACTTGGCAATATTTGCACCCGTTCATGTGGTTTTTGCGGCGTACAAACAGGAAAGCCTGATGCAGTAGATATTTACGAGCCAGGTAAGGTGGCTAATTCGGTCAAGATAATGGGTGTGAAACATGCGGTCATTACTTCGGTAGACCGCGATGACCTCAAAGATGGTGGCTCAGAAATTTGGGCGCAAACAATTCGGGCCATTCGCCAACAAAGCCCGGGAACTACACTAGAAACACTGATTCCGGATTTTGCAGGCAATTGGGAAAATTTACAAGTTTTAATCAATGCCGCTCCAGAAATTGTATCTCACAACCTTGAAACAGTCAGAAGGCTCACCAAGCAAGTTCGTATACAAGCCAAATACGACAGAAGTTTAGAATTGCTTTTCAGGCTAAAAAAGGGGGGCATGCGCACAAAATCAGGTGTCATGCTTGGTTTGGGTGAAACGGAAGAAGAAGTCATCGAAACGATGCAAGACTTGCGCGCTGTTCAGGTTGATATTTTAACACTGGGTCAGTATTTGCAACCTACGCCAAAACACCTGCCCGTTGCGGCTTTTATTGAGCCCGCTCAATTTGATTATTACAAAAAGTTGGGGCTTGAAATGGGTTTTAGATATGTGGAAAGTGGCCCTTTGGTGCGTTCCTCTTATCATGCTGAGAAACATTTGTTTGATTGAAAGAAATTTCAATCCAGCACCTAATAAAAATTTATTAAAAAAATGTGTCTTACGCCGTTAGAATGTCGGTTTATTAAGAGAATATTTCTTAATTTGGCACACTAAACTTGTACCATAAATAAATTATCTATGAATAAGAAGGTCTATGTATTTGGTTCTGTGGTCATTGCGAGTGCTTTAGCGCTTGTTTTTGCGTTCAACCAATTATTGCCAAAAACGGCATTTTATCGTCAGGCAAACTTATCTGTATTGAAGGAAGGTTCTTCTAACGATGCGATGGCTTGGCTCAAAGCGCGTTACGTTGATGTAACTACCGGGCAACCTGTTTCTAATGAAACGCTCATCCAGATCGAAAAAGAAATTCGCAAAATGAGCAAATCAAAAACAGTTGTTTTTGAATCATTGGGCCCTGATAACATCGGGGGGCGTACACGTGCTATCTGCATTGACCGCACCAACATTAACAGAGTTTGGGCTGGAGGTGTTTCAGGAGGTCTTTTTGTTTCAAACAACAAAGGAAATTTCTGGGAACGCGTCACCACTTATTTTGATGCAGGTGCCAACCCATTTATCTCTAGCATGACCATGACCCCAGACAACACTTTGTATGTTGCAACTGGTTCTAACGACGAAGGTTGGGGTGGAAATGGCGTATGGTACACCACAGATTTTGGTGCTACCTGGAATAAAATCCCTGGTACAACAAGCTGTACTGAAGTTGCAAGTTCAAACGCAGACAACTACGTTTGGATGGCAACAGCATCAGGTCTTAAAAAATGGCAAGTGGGCGATGCTGCTATGACTGCAGTTCAAGGATCAACCGGTGGTTGTTTCGCTCTTCAAGTTTCGAAAAATGGTCAGGTAATTGTTGCGGCCTACGGTGCAAACAAAACTTTTGTTTCTACAAATGGTGGGGCTAGTTTCGATGACAAATCGGGCTCTATCGCTAGTAATTTAGTACCAACTGGTGCTGCAAGAATCGAATATGCTATTTCACCTACCTCAAATTCAAGTGGGAACTACTCTTTGTATGCAACAAGAACCAACTCAAACTTGCTTTCAATGCACGTCTCTCATGACAACGGTGCAACCTGGACACAGTTCGTAGGCCCATCTGCGCCACCAAATGAATTTGATATCTACAGAAACCAAGGAACTTACAATAGCATTCTTTCAGTTGATCCAACCGATCCTGAGCGTTTATTAATTGGCGGTATCGATGTTTGGGAATGGAAGCAAACGGTCAATAATCCTCCATCTGGTGGTTTTGAAAAAATTTCTTTGTGGTTTGCAAATCCAAGCTCTCCAACTTATGTACACGCCGACAACCACGAAATGAAATGGGATAACAACAACCGTCTTTATGTAGGTAATGACGGAGGAATTGGTATCACACAAGATAAAGGGCAAAATTGGTATCCAGCAAACCGTGGCTATAACGTGACTCAATTCTACGGAATTGCTTTTGACGCAGGTGGTCGTGTAATGGGTGGCGCTCAAGACAACGGAACGCTATACAATGATTTCAGCTTATCAACCTATCAGGAATTCCGCGAAGTTGGTGGAGGTGATGGTTTTGAATGTGAGATTTCTTTCTTCAACCCAAATGTCATGTTCTCCTCTGTTTACTACAACACAATTTCTCGTTCAGGAGACCGCGGTGTAAACTTTACAAACTTTTCACCAAATCTTCCGGGTACCTATGACCCACCAGGAACAGACGGTAGTTCATATCACCCATTCCACACTGAGCTTTTCTTAGCTGAAAACTACGATCAAAACTCTAAAGACTCAGTTACTTATGTTCCTACCAAGAATTATTCAGCGGGTACAGTTTTACGCGTTCCTTCTTTAGCTTCGGGTGATACTATAAACTATCAAACCCAAAACGCTTTGTATTTTGACGACACGCTTTATTACGACCCAACACTAACTTCAAATGGCGTTAACTACGGTATCAATGCTGCTACCGGCGAAACTGTCGAAATGGGAACTGATACAGTCATTTTCAACGTGGCTTGGGATACACTCCGTATTCAAGACCCATACCAATCATGGTTCTTGGTTTATGTCAACGCAAATGGTGGAGAGCTTTGGGGAACGCGTAATGCAACGCGCTTCTCAGTAACTAATCCGGGTTGGGTTTGTATTGCTAAAGGTATTGGCGGTGGTTTATTCAATTCAGTTGACGTTGAGTTTTCACGTGACTTAAATCATTGTTACATCAGTGCTGGAAATGGCGTATGGAGACTCGATGGTTTAGGTTCAATCTACACAAGTGATCCTAACTTTACCTCTAAGGTGAGTTATGTTACGCAGGGTTCTACAACAACTCCTCCAACTGCAACAACAATTACCAAGATCACTACTGTTTCTTACGAAGGAATAGCCGTGAATCCTAATAATGAAAATGACCTCATTTGTTTTGCAGGTTTCAATGGAACTAACAAGCGCACAAATAATGCCACTGCAAATGCACCAACATTTACAAATTTAGGTGCCATTGTTTCTGGTATTGCCACATATGATGGTATTATTGATCGCAATAATCCTGATATTTTAGTTGTAGGTACCTCTAGTGGCGCATTCATTTCTGAAAATGGTGGTTTAACTTGGGAAAATGCATCTGCAGGTTTCGAAGGAACCCCTGTTTATGAAGTGCGTCAAAACTGGAGATCCTTTGATGAAGGAAATGGTCGTCCAGGAGAAATCTACCTCGGAACCTTTGGTCGTGGTATCTGGAGAACTACTCAGTACCTTTCCACTCAAAATAATGATGGGATTTCTAACGAGGCCTTCAAAACAAAATTGAAAGCTTACCCTAACCCAACGCGTGACAACACCAACCTCACGTTTGAATTAGCAAATAGCGGTAAGGTATTCGTTCAGGTATACTCGATCACAGGTCGTTTAGTGCTTTCTAAAGAAGCATACATGAACGAAGGAACACAAGACATCTCTTTAGATAGTTCTGATCTTCCAAATGGTACTTACATCGTTAAGTTTACTTCTGGTAAACAATCAGACACTGCTAAGTTCATCAAAATGTAATTAGAGAATTTTCTCAATAGAAAAGGGGAGCTGAAAAGCTCCCCTTTTTTTATTTACAATGAACCGCAGAAGGCTGTCCATGTTGTTGGAAATCTAATTGAGGACTCAGATAGGGAATCCCTAAGCCTAAACCTCTCAAGATCAATAAAAGACCAATGAATAATAAAAGGACTTTTTGGGTGTAACGCGGTAAATAAGCGAGTAGTTTTTGTTGACCGATTAACGGTATAAAAAACATTATGGGCAAGGTTCCAAGGCCGAAAAAGAGCATTGAAAATATCGTTTCCATTAAACTTGTAGCGCTCAAAGAAAAGATCAAGGCGGTGTATACCATACCACAGGGAAGAAATCCGTTGAGGGCTCCAAAAAGATATGGGCGCAAAGGTACTGGCGCTTTCTTAACACTTGAAAAACGATTGGAAATGGCTTTGCCAACAAAGGCACTTAAATACCGAATGCCAAACCATGTTTCTATGGAGCCAACAAAAGTACTGAGCACCATCAAGATTCCTGTAGCTATACTGACCCATTGAATCGCGCCGAGCATCCAATTTTGAAGCCCAATTAAACCGATCAGAAAGCCCAAGTAGGTATAACTTGAAATTCTTCCCAGATTGTAAAGCCCAGAACCTAAGATCGCTTTGTGTTTTGTTGCCTTATTTATGGGTGCCGCGAGTGCTAAAGGCCCGCACATACCTACGCAATGTAAACTGGCTTGTAAGCCAATTAAAAAAGCGAATATGAGATGTGTAATCATTTGCGCAGAAAGGAGGTCCGCTGAAGATAAGTTTTACCGTTTACTTGATAGCGTAGCTCAATCGCATAATTGCCTTTTTTTAGTTGAGCCACAGGAAAAGAGTTGCCGATTTTTAAATCCAATTCGAGATCTCCGCGCTTGTCATTATAACACATAAACGAAACATGTAATTTTTCGATGGGTAGGTTTTGTTTCGATTTGAAATGCAGCAATCCTAGCTCTTGCCTCATTTCAACAGGATTTTTCGCATTTTCAGCTCTTTGTAGGGCAGCCATGTCTGCATCAAGCGTTTGTTCTTGTTCGTAATAATCTTCGGCAATCAATTCTGAAGACTCGTTGGTAATCACAAATACCATATAGCCAATAAAGAGCACAAAAGTGATCATGGCAACAATTACTGCGTTTCTAAAGCTCATATTTAAAGTTTTGGTCCGAAAAATTTTGTTTTTACGCGTTGAATCAGTTTGCCGTTCCCGTATATCAAAACCCTGATTTTCTGAGTTCCACCGCCTATGTACTTATAGGGAAAACGGATAATCAATCGCTCTTTTAGTTCGGTTTCTGGTTTCAATACCAAGTTCTTTTTTACGGTCTGAATTTGGCCCTTCGGATCTTCTAATTTGAAGCGGATTTGAAAATAGTGATGGGTTTTATTCAGTAGATTGACTTCGTAAATATTGGTAATGTGTCCGTTGTCATCCATTTGATAGGTTGAACCTCTTTGACGGATCAAAGTGGTTTGAAAATCCTTGCGCGTAACAATCAGAATCGTTAAGGTTATTAATAGCCCAATTAAAAGTAGCGAATAGGCTTTAACGCGACGTGTCCATTGGAAGGGTAAGCGTGTTTGAATTCCCTTTTCAGAAACGAAACGAACCAACCCTTTTTCTTGACCAACGGCCGTCATCATGTGGTCACAAGCATCAATGCAAGCCGTACAATTGATGCATTCAAGTTGCGTACCGTTGCGTATATCAATTCCGGTCGGACAAACGTGAATACAATGCAGGCAGTCAATGCAGTCTCCTTTTCCATTGGCGTTCCGATCTTCTCCTTTTTTGATCTTCGCACGGCTTTCTCCTCTAACGTGGTCATAAGCCACCACCATTGAGTTTTCATCGAGTAAAACGCCTTGCAAACGGCCGTAAGGACAGATCGTTGTGCATACTTGTTCTCTTAGAAAGGCGAATACTCCGTAAAATGCATAGGTAAAAATGATAATAGCAATAAGGCCACCAAGATGCGCACCAAGTGGATCATGTTGAATCCGCCATAATCCATCTGAACCAATAATGTAAGCAAGAAAGGTATTGGCAATCAAGAAAGAGAGCAACCAAAAAATAATGTGTTTGCTCGTTTTTTTAAAGATTTTACTTGCGGTCCAAGGTGCGTTGGCAAGTAGCCGTTGTGCAGCGGCATCACCTTCTATCCAATATTCGATTCGTCTGAAAACCATTTCCATAAAAATGGTTTGTGGGCAAACCCAGCCGCAAAATATACGCCCGTAAATGATGGTAAAGAGAATGACAAATACCACCCCAAGAATCAGAAAAACTGCAAACAGATAAAGGTCTTGTGGCCAAAATACTTGCCCCAAAATAACAAACTTGCGTTCGACGATATTGAGCATCAATAGGGGTTCTGAATTGATGCGAAGGTGTGGTCCGGCAAAAAGAAAAGCTAATAATAAATAAGCAACAATTTTGCGTTTGTTGTAGAACGAGCCAGAAGGCTTCTTTGGATAGATCCAAATGCGTTTACCTTGTTCATTGACCGTAGCAATTCGATCTCGAAATGCATCATGCTGCTCGTCCATCGCTTATTTATTTTTCTTTGATTTCGCCTTGCGGTGCTTTTCCTGGCGTTTCAGGTAAGGTCAAAATATAAGAGGCAACTTGTTGAATCTGCACTGGGTTAAATTTAGAAGAGTGCTCAGGCATACCGTTCGCTGTTCCGTATTTCACGGTTTTGAATACAGCTTTGATGTCATAACCATAGATCCAAGTTTTGTCAGTAAGATTCGGGCCAATTTCACCTTGTCCTTTTGCCAAGTGACAAGCCACGCAATTCGTTGCAAATAAATTTGCGCCAGCAGCTAAATCTGAACCGCTGGTAAGTGCGGTCACGGAGCTTTCGTCGACGTTCATGGCCATTTTTTCAAGGTATGCTTGTACATCCTTCTCAGCCATTTTCATTTCTTTATCATAGGCCTTAATTTGAAGATCCGAAGTGCCTAAAATATGATAGTTGAAGAGGTAGATAAAAGCAAAAACAATTGTGGCATAAAAACCCCAAACCCACCAAGGTGGCAAGTTGTTGTCTAATTCTTGAATGCCGTCGTATTCGTGTTCCATTAAAATGGTGTGCTCTTCTTCAATCGGAACGGCGTCCGTAAGCACTTTATTCACTTTTTGGAAGGAAGTAACGGTTGGTACAACTTCTTCAACTTGTGCTTTAGGTTTGACCATGGCCAACATCTGACCAAACAAATGACGGAGGTAAAGTACAACAACAAGTAAGATGATATCGATCACCAAAATGGCTAACAGATCAGTCGTTTCAACTAAGAGCCAAGGACCGTCTTTTGCGCCTTCACCTGGCCCGACATAATTGAGCGCGTAACTATTAGTGCTAAACAAAAACGCGCCAGTTGAAATGATCAGGATAAGTAGATTTGGCTTGGCATTGATTTCTTTAAGTTTATTCTTAAAATAATCGGATTTCATGAGTGTCATGATTGTTCCAGCCATAACAATAACCGCCAAAATCAAAATAAACGTGAGTACCATCAGCCAATTAAAAATGGATAGGTTTCCTTTGTAGTCAGTTGCTAATTGCGGCTCTAGAACAACTGTTGTATCTGAAACTGCGCTCTTGGTTTCTACCGGAGCCACATAGCTATCGATATAAGAAAAAACAGCGTCTATTTCTTCATTGCTAAGGGCTTGTGCAGGCATTGCTGTAGCGCTAAAACCAGAGATTTCTTTTGCCAAGGCACTCTTTCCGGAACTGATCAGTTCTGTAGAATTATGCACCCATTTGTAAAGGTTTTCTCCTTCGCCGGCATCAGTCCACTTTTGTTTGACACCTTGCAATTTTGGTCCGGTTGAGTTCTTATCAACCATATGACAAGTATTGCAGCGTGATTTAAAAAGACCTGCGCCGTCAATAGCCCATAAATTTTGTGTGCTTGCAATTAAAATTAAGGCGAGAAAAAGAATGTGGCTTAGCTTTTTCATAGGTGTTCAATTTTGATGTTTGTATCTTCTTGTTCAAATTCGAGGGGTAAGGCACTCATTTCGTTAACTCTTGTTTTCGACATTTTCCAGACATAAAGCAAAACAATCGCAAAAAAGAGCGTAAAAAGGACAAGCGAGAAAAGTGGATAAATCTCGATGCCTAACATGCTTGTGAGGTTGTGTTTAATAAAGCGTAGCATCTTGATTTATTTTTGAGTTTTTACTGTAATATCTACTCCTAAGCGCTGTAAGTAAGCAATTAAGGCGGTTATTTCTTTTTGCTCGATGTCGTGAACAAGACTGGCTTGATTAACCCCAACAAGGGCTTGTTTTGGCGTCGTGTTTACGATATCGAGTGCAATTTCATGTGCTTGTTTTTTGAGTTCAGCTACAGCTTTTTGATCAAAACCTTTTGCGTAAGGAACGCCCAGCGTTTGCATCGCTCTGATTTTCTTGGCAGTTAAACTGAGGTCTAGGTTATCTTCACGCAACCAAGTGTAGGCAGGCATGATCGAGCCAGGTGACACATCTTTCGGAGCCATTAAGTGTTGGTAGTGCCAAAAGTTAGATTTGCGAATTTTGGTATTGCCACCTTCTCTGGCCAAGTCTGGTCCGGTTCTTTTTGAGCCCCATTGGAACGGATGGTCATAAACAAACTCACCGGATTTAGAATATTCACCATAGCGAGCCGTCTCAAAGCGAAGTGGTCTCACCAATTGAGAGTGACAATTGTAACAACCTTCACGGATATAAATATCACGGCCTTCTAACTCAAGCGGAGTATAGGGTTTGACACTTGCAATTTTTGGAACATTAGATTCAACTATCATGGTCGGTATGATTTCTACAACACCGCCAATAGCAACCACAACTAAACTCAAGATCATAAATTGAATTGGTTTGCGTTCGATCACTTTGTGCCAGTATTCTCCTTTTTCTTCATGATGTAACTCTTTTGTAACAACCGCTTCGCTTGCTTCATCGCTGAGTAATGAACCAGATTTTGCTGTTTTCACGAGGTTATAAAACATCATGATTGCGCCAATAAGATAAAGCGTGCCACCAAGTGATCTCAAGTAATAGTAAGGTTTTAATTGGGTAACCGTTTTGAGAAAATCGGCATTTTGCAGCGTGCCATCAGGATTGAAATCTTGCCACATGAGGCCTTGCATAAATCCTGCGATATACATTGGGATGGCATAAAGCAAAATGCCTAAAGTAGCAATCCAGAAATGTTGATTGGCCAATTTTTTAGAATAGAGTTCGGTGCGGTAAAGTCTTGGGAACAACCAGTAGAGCATTCCAAAAGTGAACATGCCGTTCCAACCCAAACCACCAATGTGTACGTGGGCAATCGTCCAGTCTGTGAAGTGAGAAATTACGTTTACATTTTTCAGGGAAAGCATTGGCCCTTCAAAAGTAGACATCCCATAAGCAGTAAGGGCAACTACCATAAATTTGAGCATGACGTCGTCGCGGACTTTGTCCCAAACGCCGCGCAAAGTAAGTAGGCCATTGAGCATACCACCCCAAGATGGAGCAATTAACATCACAGAGAAAACAACGCCTAAACTTTGCGCCCAATCTGGAAGTGTAGAGTAAAGCAAGTGGTGAGGCCCGGCCCAGATGTACAAGAAAATGAGCGCCCAGAAGTGGATGATGGATAATCGATAAGAATATACTGGTCGGTTTGCCGCTTTCGGCACAAAATAATACATCAAACCAAGGTAAGGTGTCGTGAGAAAGAAGGCAACAGCGTTGTGACCATACCACCATTGCACCAAAGCATCTTGAACACCAGCATACCAAGAGTAACTTTTTAAGAAAGAAACGGGTAGTTCAAATGAGTTGAAAATATGAAGCATGGCGACGGTTACAAACGTGGCAATGAAAAACCAGATAGCCACATAAAGGTGTTTGACGCG
The DNA here is from genome assembly GCA_030833265.1 of Crocinitomicaceae bacterium. GTDB lineage: Bacteria > Bacteroidota > Bacteroidia > Flavobacteriales_D > Crocinitomicaceae > UBA952. The sequence continues at coordinate 10,908 of JAURHO010000027.1, forward strand.
GCGCGCTAAAATGGTGGCAAACATGTTCCAACCCCAAACGACCCACATGAGTGCGATGGCGATATCAATTGGCCATTCGAGTTCTGCATATTCTTTGGAGGTAGTAATTCCGAAAGGCAAAGTCAGCACCGCAGATAAAATGATCAATTGCCAGCCCCAAAAATGAAGGTAGCTGAGTTTGTCGCTCCACATTCTCGTTTTTAAAAGGCGTTGAAGGGAATAGTAAACGCCTGTGAAAATGCCATTTCCAACAAAGGCAAAAATGACTGCATTGGTGTGTAGCGGTCGAATTCTGCCGAAAGAAACCCATTTAAAACCGAGGTAATCGTTGAAAAAATCCGGAAAGGCCAATTGCAAGGCAGCAATCAGCCCAACTAACATGCCTGTTACCCCCCAAATGACTGTTGCGTAGGCAAAATTGCGCACGATTTTGTTGTCATAACTGAACTTTTCTGCTTCCATATTTATACATCTTTAGTTGTTGGTTCGTCTTCAAAGAGAATGCGTACAGACGGCCCGTAGTCGTCATCGAATTGCCCATTTTTAGTTGCCCAGAAAAAAAATCCGAGAAAGCAAGCCGCAATGACAAGACTAATAGTGAGCATAAGGTATACGATTCCCATAGTGCAAATTTCACGATGAAAAGCGGCAAGAATAATGACACGTGTTTTTGAAAAAAACTGATTTATATCAGCTTTTGAATAGGTTGCGGTATTTGAGTCGAACCAAGGCGGTACTCAAGACAACTATGGTGATTGAACTTACGGGCATAAAAATCGCCGCGAAAAGGGGGGTGAGTTGGCCACTGATGGCAATGCTCAGCCCAAAAACATTGTAGCTTAATGAAAATGCCAAACAAATTTGCAATACGCGTTTGGCATAGCGGCCTAAACGAACAAGTTCAGGAAGTTTGTCTAAATATTTAGCATCAAGAATCGCATCAGAACTCGGAGTAAAACGAAACATATCTTCTGATAAAGCAATCCCTACTTCTGCTAAGCCTAGCGCACCAACATCATTGAGTCCGTCACCTATAAATAGTACTTTTTTACCCTGTTGCTGCCATGTTTTAATGAGCTTTGCTTTGTCATTGGGTTTCATATTGAAATGTAGGTTTTCATTTTTAAAGCCCATTTCAATGAGTTTTGGCGCATCCAGATTTTGATCGCCGGAAAGCACATAGCAATTCTTGGCTTGAAATTGCTTTAATATGCGTTGAATTGCCGTTGTTCTCCAGGAGCTTTTAAAAAGTAGATGTGCCTTTTTGTCACCATGTTTTAAGTAGAGCTCATTTCCTTTATTTTCGCCTATTTCGGTAAATTTTGCTGACCCTAAAAAATAGGTTTCACCAAGGTACACCCCTGTTAATCCTTCACCTTTGATTTCCTTAATTCCCGTTAGATCAATGTGAGCTACGGCTTCATTTTGAGCCGCAAATACTCTTGAAAAAGGGTGTGTTGAATGTCTGGCTAGATTGACCAGAACAGCAAAAGATGCTTCGTCAAGCCCATTGTAATGCATGTCGATCTGATAACTATTTGGATCTGTGAGCGTCCCGGTTTTGTCCAAAACAATAGTATCAATGCCAGTGAGGGCCTCCACTACAGTTACATTTTTTAAATATAAGCCTGATTTGCCGAGAGCTCTTAATGTATTTCCAAGTGTAAACGGCGCTGAAAGTGCAAGGGCACAAGGGCAAGCAACAATTAACACAGCAACAATGACCTTAAACATGAGCGCCGCCTGGATGAAATACCATGCCAAGCCACTTCCTAAAGCAATAAGGAGTAAAACGATTAAAAAGTAATTTGCAATGCGGTCCTGGTATCGAATCAGTTGATTACTTGGAATTTTATTCTTGGTTTCATTCCATAATTGCGTCAAATGGCTTCGGTTGGTAAGTGCTTTTACTTCTAGTTGAGCCGCAAGCCCTTGAATTTGCCCACCCGCATAAACCAATTCCCCTTTCAAAATACGCGTTGGTTCAGATTCACCCGTTACAAAGCTGTAATCAACGTAAGCTTCATCACTAAGAAGATAACTGTCACAAGGGATGATTTCTTCATTTCTAATTAGGATAGTTTCACCCACCGCCAATTGCTCAATACTCACGATTTTTTTTGTTTGTCCTTCAAGTCGCTGCACAGCCACAGGAAAAAAACTGGTGTAATCTCGGTCAAAGGCCAAAGAAGAATACGTGATACTTTGAAACCACTTTCCTATAAGTAGAAAGAAAATAAATCCGGAAAAGCTATCCATGTAGCCTGCACCTTGCCAAGAAAAGATTTGAATCAGACTCTGAAAATAGAGTGCGATAATGCCAATTGTAATGGGGACATCGAGATTAATAACTTTAGAACGCAAGGCCTTAAATGCCGAAATAAAGTAGTCTTTGGCTGAAAAAAGCAGCACGGGGATACTCACTAAAAAGCTCAGTACTGAGGTGAAATTTCGGAAATTAGGGTTGTCTTGACCTAAGCCAAAATATTCAGGTGTGCTCCAAAGCATGATGGATCCAAAGGCAAAGCCTGCAATGCCCAGCTGGAATAAAAAGGTGTATTTTCTTTGTTTGGTTTTGCCCTCAACCCTGCTAAAGTCTGGTTCATAACCAATGTACTGTAAAAGCGCAGCGAGTTCCGAAAAAGGCAGGTCAGGTGAAAAGGTAATCGCCGCCTCTTTTCTGGCAAAGTGCACTTGAATTTGCAGCACTCTAGGTTCAATCTTATAGAGGTGCTCTAACAGATAAATACAAGACGAACAATGGATACTTGGCAGTGAAAGCGTTACCTTGATTTGCTGTTCATTTTTAAACTGAATATACCTCTCCTGAATCTCGGGAAGATCTAAAAAAGCAAATTGGTCAGCGCGCTCTTTTCGAGGCTTCGTTCCAGCCATTGGCTCATAGCTGTAGAATGATCCAAGATCATTTTGTTGTAGAATTCCATAAACATTGGCACAGCCGTTACAACAAAATTCGTACTCAGCCCGCTTGATGGGTCTGAGCGGAAGTTGATCCCCACAGTGGTAACAGTGTTGCTGGCTCAAATTGTAGCAGAAAATAAAGGTTTATCAAATTGATGACCATGTAAATCGAGGTCAAAGGCCATGCATACATTGCGCACAAAAGCAAAGCCTTTTGGCAAAATTTGCAAGCCAAGTGCATCGCGAACAACAAGGCCATCCTGCTCGAGTTCCTGAAGTCTAGAAATAATGGTTTCATAAAAGCCTTGCCCGAGCAGGCGTTGATCCCATTTGGTTTCAAAATGACACATCAAATCTAGAATATGTCTTCGGATCAGGAGTTCTTCTTCATTTAAAAAATGACCTCTAAAAATAGCTAATTCTCCTGCTGCAATTCGTTCTTGATAGGCTTCTACACTTTTTTCATTCTGAGCAAATGCCTGCCAAACATCAGAAATGGCAGACATGCCCAAGCCAATCATGAGGTCTGTCTGGCGCTGGGTGTAGCCCATAAAATTGCGATGCAATGTGCCTTCCTGATGCGCTTTGACCATCAAATCCGTCGGTAGTGCGAAGTGATCCATCCCGATGTCTGTGTAACCGGCGGCCCGGAAAAGCTCCTTGCCTTTTTGGTACAAAGTCATCTTCTCAGATGCC
>JAURHO010000257.1 GCA_030833265.1 Crocinitomicaceae bacterium
TGTCAAGTAAATCGTGCTCGCTTCCCATTTTTATAACTTCCAATAACTTTTGACATAAATTCATGGCGTCATGGACACCACCATTCATCCCCATTCCTCCAAGAGGATTGTTAATGTGTGCAGCATCGCCCATCAAAAAAATTCGTCCTTGACGAAATTTTTTGGCCACACGTTGATGCACTTTGTAGAGCGTGCGATGGACGGTATCATAAGCTTGTGTTTGAGAAAGCAAACCTTGCAAACGTCTTTCTACTGAAGCGTCTTCCATCACCTCTTCATCTGTTTCGTCCAACTTCGTAGGAAAAAGAACACGCCAAGAAGTTGGGACACGAAGAAGTACACACCATTCATACGGGTCCGAACAGTAATTCACATAAGACAGTTTAGGCATGTGGTTGGCAAATTCAAACTGAGTTGAAATAACAAGAAATCTTTCGGGATAGGTAAACCCTTCAAAATCGACAGCTAAGCTTTTACGAACAGAACTCCATGCACCATCTGCACCCAAGATAAAGTCACTTTCAATTTGATGAGGTATACCCTCTACTGATAAATGAGTTGTGGCAGAGTCAGCTGTTTGAGAAACTGATTCAACTTTGGCGTTAAAAAGAATTTGTACGTGAGGTAACTTGGCAAGTTGAGAGCAGATCAAATTCGTTAATTTCCACTGCTCGCATTGAAGCCTAAATGGATGATCAGTATCGCCCTTTAACAAGTTCATATCGAACTCAGCAATGACACCTTCTTGCCGATCACGTTGCTGCGTATACCTTGCAACCAAGCCTTGTGAAATCAAGGCTTCTGTCAACCCGAATCTTGACAACATGTCCAAAGTTGGAGGATGAAAAGTGGAAGCTCTTAAATCCTCATTGAGTGAATTAGATGACTCAGCAACTGTGACCTTGATTCCCGCTTGACCCAGAACCAGCGCGCTGACAAGCCCTACCGGGCCTGCACCGACAATCATGACATGCGATTGTTTCAATTGAGTTTCCTAGGAATAAATTAATCGACTCGAATATTACCGTTTTTAATAACTGGAGACCAAATTCGGTTTTCTTTTTGAATAAATTCAAGAAACTTTTCTGAATTCAGAACCATGGGTGTCATGCCAACCACGGGGTCCGATAATTTAGATTGCACCTCCGTGGTGTTCAAGATTTGAATCAATTCTTTTTCTAGTCGAGCCGTAATGACCTTGGGCGTTTGTGCCGGTGCAGAAATACCTAGCCACGACACAGCTTGAACGCCTGGTGCGAGTTCTTCCAGCGTGGGCACATCTGGGTATGCAGGAACTCTTTTTTCACTTGTGACAGCCAAGACTCTTACTTTTCCGGCTTTAACCAATTCAGAGGCACTGGCAGTTAGCACCATGTCAAGACGACCCCCAAGTAAATCTGTAATGGCCTGCGCTGGACCTTTATAGGGAATATGGGTCATGTTCAAACTCAAAGTTTGTTTCAGCAATTCAGCTGCTAAAAACCCCGAAGTGCCTACGCCTGCAGAAGCGTAATTCACCGTTCCAGGTTTGGCTTTCACAGTCGCTAGCAATTCCTGAATAGACCTTGCAGGATGATCAGACTTCACGATGACGTACTGAGGATAAACGCCAGCCAAAACAATGTGCTGAAAATCTTTGAGTGGATCGTATGGAATCTTTGAGTACATCAAAGGTCCAGGGGATATTGAAGAATTAAAAGCTGCCAGCAATGTGTAACCATCCGGTGTTGCTTTGGCCACTTGATCGGTCCCTAGAGTTGATCCAGCACCGGGCCTGTTTTCAATAATGACAGGCTGTTTAAGCGCATTGCTCAATCGCTCTGCAATAACCCTCAAAGCAACTTCGGCGCCTGCACCTGGTGCAAAAGGCATGATCAATTTAATTTGCTGTGAAGGATAATTTTGAGCCAAGGCCGACATAAGTGTCAATGAACCAAAGGCCATAATGAATGCAATTTTAAATATTCGCATCTGAGATTTCCTCAAAAAAAAGAAAGTCTAGCTTAAATGCCATCTTTGGGGCACTGGGAATTCCCGCAGTCTCATAACATTAAATGTTCTATCACTCCCACTCAATGGTGGCGGGCGGTTTACTGCTGACGTCGTAGGTCACGCGGTTAATACCTCGCACCTCATTGATGATGCGGCCCGACACCTTTTTCAGCAATGCATAAGGCAGTTCTGCCCAATCTGCCGTCATAAAGTCTGAAGTTTGCACAGCACGCAAAGCAACCACGTAATCGTAGGTGCGACCATCGCCCATCACGCCGACACTTTTGAC
>JAURHO010000258.1 GCA_030833265.1 Crocinitomicaceae bacterium
TGCGCGAATGCCGTTTACGTTAAAGGAAATGATGTTCATGCTCGTTATTTAGCTTCAAATTTACTAAAATTTGAGGCGCAAAAAGCTGTACAAAAGCGGTATTTGCGCTTGCTGCCCAACGAAATACCTGAGTTCTTGACCTAACTGCAAAACAGGCCCGCAGTGCTTGATATAACCCAAGGTTAAGGAAGTAAAAACAGTCTTTCCGAAACTACTCACCACCTGATTAGGGTCATAAAACGCCTCAGCCCTTGCATTCACGCACCAATCTTGGTTAAATGTTTTTCTGAGTTGAAAATTGGCTTGCCCCCACCAAAGATTTTGCTGTTGTTGCCTTTGCATGCCGGCAAACCCACACACTTGAAACTCATAAGTCCCCTGTTTATAATTCGCATTGACTTCTTGAAAGTAGCGCCAACGATTCAAGGCCAATTCCGGCGGGATTTTTCCTATTGGCGCAACATCGCCATAGAAATGGCTCCAATTGAGGTTCCAAGTGTCAAATTTCCATTGAAACAAAGCGCCAATACTTGGGCGCACCTGCGTAAAATTGAGTCTTTGCCAACCATTTGTGAGGAATAATTGCGAAGTAAATTTTTCCGACCAAAGTTGTGTCCAACGCAAACCTGCAACGTAGTAGGGCACATATTCAGCAGACAAACTTCTTGTGTACAAAAGTTGATCTACACCGCGTGGCGTTTCTTGTGTGTAAGGCGAACTAAAACTACCGTAAGCTACTTTTGTTTTTTTAACATTCAGCTCAGCGTAGGCCTCATAAACATTCCGGCGCCAAAAAGCTTCGCTTGCATAATTGCGTCGCATGTAAGAACCCATGGCCGGTGCAAAATGGAGTGTCAAATGCTTGTATTCTTGCCTGACTTCAAGCTCCAATAAATTGAGATCCATTCGATTCACAGCTGAATGCGAAACTAAAAATGAAAGAGAATCTTTGTCGTAAAAGCTATTCGCTAAGTAAGAATCATAAGTACCGTGAATAGAGAATTGCCCGAAGTAATCATTCGTTTTTAGGAGAAAAATGAAAATTAAAATGAAATTCCTCATAACGACATTATTGCACAACAACTTTTCCAGCGCTGTATTCATTCTTGAGTAATAAACTAGGCTGGCCTTTCAAATAAAGGTTGCCAATACTGTGTAATTGAGCTTTTACCAATAGCCCTGTTGTGTGGAAGTAAGATGATTTTGGCGAAGCAGCTGTAAATAACAAAGAATCAGAAATTGAGAGCGCTTTTGCATCGAGTGTTGCAGAGCCATCTAAATCGGCAAAAAGCCAACTTAAATTTCCTTTGAGCGTCATGGCCTGCCAACCATATAAATTTCTAACGAAAGCGCGTGTTCCTGAAAGTTCTAAGTCAATAGGACCCGCTCCTTCTTTCAGTATAAATTCAAAGGCGTTTTGTTGCCAAAGCCCATTTGTTTTGACCAGCTCACTGTTTTCAAATAATAGCTGCTTTAATTCAGTGAAATGAACCTTCACACTCACCTTTTCTTCGCCATAGCGCAAAAAATGACAATGGTTCAGGTTGCGCAACACCAATGTATCGAGGTCTTTTTCAGCAGATAAGAACTTCATTAAATTTTCATTGGCTTCCCACTCTACAAAATTTAAAGAATCTTGGATGAGCGTTACTTCCATGTGCGCATGGATGTGTAAGTATTGGAAATCAGAGAATGGAACTTGTAGGGTTTGTGCAGGGCCAGCCCCTTTCCAACACGCGCGATCCGAAGGCTTCTTGCAACTGACCAAACTCAGCATAAGTAGCAATAAAAACCCAATTCTCTTCATTACAATGCTGCTTATTGATTGAAATGATACATCAAACCTAGTTCCATGTAGTCAGCCTTGGCGTAGTGTGTTTTCAAAGTAAACATACCCTCTAAATTTGGCGTAAACGCATATCGCGTTCCGAGTCGGATATATACCGGGCTATCTGGGCGCAGCATATCTCGCAGATAATAACCTACCCCATAAATAAAATGTAGCCGGTCAAAGGGCTGAACGTAACCCACAAAAAGTCCTAATTGCAGTGGGTCAAGGCCGCTCGCATTTGGATAACTTGGGTGATGCAGCAAACCCATTTTGTAAATGATATCTAAAGAAACTTCGAGCCCAGCTTGAGGACCAAAGTACTTTCTGGCAAAAAGGTTAGCGGCATAAACTGGATAACGCCCCACGCCAACAGGACGCATTTCTTTCTGACTATATATGAGCGAGGCCCCATAGCTGAGGCCAGATCTTGGAAGCTCTGTATGATTGGT
>JAURHO010000259.1 GCA_030833265.1 Crocinitomicaceae bacterium
TTGTCAATGTAATCGTGCATAGCAGCAATTCTGCTTCTTGCCAGATCGGCTCGAATTTGTGCAAATTGATGGAATGGAGGCAGGATCAAATCTTTGACCAAAACCGAATTCCACTCCTTCCACATCTCATCCAGTTTTTTTTGCAATGCAGCATCATCGTTGCCCACAACAAGGTTGGTGTACACCTTTTTGGGCAAATCTTTCAGAACTTCATTGCGAAGTCTACGAAGCATGACACGCCGTAACAATTCTGGCACAATCGGATTGGGCTTTCCGTAAACGGCTTTTGTGATGCGTTTGAAACTTTCGTATCGAACATTAAACAATTGCTGAAATCTTTGGTAAGAACCAAAAACTTGTTTGGAAAGCCCGATGGTATCAAGTACGCCATATAAATCTTCTGGACGATTCGTCAAAGGACTGCCAGTAAGGGCAACGACTTTGCTACAAAGCAAACTGATTTCTTTTACTTTACGAGTACGAGCAGCTTTGCGATTTTTGAAATCGTGAGCTTCATCAACAATAGTGTAAATGTTATCAACTTCAGGATTGTCTTTTTTCAATTGCTCACGATACTGCTCAAGTTTGGCCCAATAATCTTGCATAGACTCGCCAGAATTGCGAGTTGGGGTATTGAAACAAGCCGGTAAAATATCGCTGTTAATGATAACAACTTCATTTTGTTTGGGCCAACGAAAACTCTCACGACCAGACAGGACCACAGGCTGCAAATCTTTGCGCCATCGCTGAACCTCATCGAACCAGTTGTATTTCAGACCTGCTCTGCAAATAACTAAAGCAGAGCCCTTTTGAGGAATGCCCATCAAACTTTGAACCGACTTACCCAAACCCATTTCATCGCCTAAAAGAGCTTTCTTTTTCTGACTAAGAAAATTTACGCCCTCGACTTGAAATGGATACAATCCAATTTCTTCTGCTATCTTGGCCTGAGCACTAATCGCCACTTCTCTCAAAGTGGGAGCAACCTCTAATCCAATGCGATCTGCAATTTCAAGGATGCGAGGACGGTCAGCCATCTCCAAACTGACGGACCACCACTTGTTTGCAGCATCCCAACGAGCACCGGGAAGACTGCGAATCAAAGGAATATTCTTTGCTTCATATGGCATGACAATTTTGCCATCAGAAGTCAAAACTCGATACGCCGGGGCAGCTTCCTTCTTCTGCATAGGCACACAGTCTGCACACCAGCAAATATAGCGGTTCTCAACTTTCTGCGTATAACCCTCATCAGGCTTCACACGCTTCCCACATGCGGGATTGCTACATTTTCCAGCGTAACGATTTGGGTACATGAAATGCTTCTCCGTAGTTAATTCAAAAACGGCACAGACAGGCATTGATTTTGAAATTATTTATAGGACTGTTTTTTCTGATTGTAAAGCAGAAAAGCACCGAGTCGCCCCGGTGCTTTACAGAGATATACATCAATATGATTGTATTCTATTTGAATTCGACTGCTGTTTCTTTTGGTTTGAGGTAAAATTCCACAATACCAGCTTGCTCTACCTCAAGGATTTTATCTTTAATAGAATTTTTTGCGCTGACAGTTCTTGCTCTTAGTACATGATCTTTGGGTACATCTATTTTCAATTTAACACTTGCGCTAATCCAATTATCGGCCTTGAAAATGCAAGATGCGACTCCGATTTGTTCATATAAAATTTCTATTCTCTTTTCTTTATTTTCACGATATTTGACCAAATAAACAGGAGCAGGTTTGAACTCCTGAACAAGCTTGTTAGCACATGTGTTTTTGAAAATAATTTTCTCCGTGTCATTGAGCGGGTTTGTGCCAATAGAATCCAATTTGATAAAAGGCAACACAACCGACGATTCGGTTGTTTTTTCAACCTTATCAATTTGTGCAAAAATCAGACAAATGCTCAAAAACATGTAATTGCCTCCTATAAAAAAACAGCGAGAGGATTATCGCCTCTCGCTGTTCAAATTGCAAGCTCTTTACATTACTTGCAGCAGTCGCTACCAGCAACGACGACAGAGCGACGATTGCCAAGGAGGCGACGACGACCACCAGCGTTGCAGGAGTCGCAGCAGTCGGCCTTCTTTACCTCAACAACCTCAACCTTCTTGGTTTCGACAACCTTTACAGGCTCGACAACAACAAGGTGACGGCGTTCACGAAGGGTGGCTGGACGAGCAACCAAAACGGTGCTGGTAGTGGTGGTTGCAGCCTTCTTTGCCTCTGGCTTGGCTGGAGCCTGAGCCTTG
>JAURHO010000260.1 GCA_030833265.1 Crocinitomicaceae bacterium
AGATTTGTTTACAAAGAATATTGAAGAACTCTTTGCCCTTATGTACGAGAGTTATTACAAAGATACGGGCCAAACTTCATTTTCGCCTCATCAGTTCCCACCTCTTTGCACAAGGATAACTAATGCACTCCTATCTTAAAAACATTCCAAAATTCAAGCACAGAGGACACAAGCTCCATTCCGTTTCAGCTTTCACTTCAACAGACCAAGGTATTGTTCTGCACCAAATGGGTAAATTGGAAGAAGCCGAAACTATATACAGAGATATATTGAAATTGAACCCAAAAAATTCAGATGCCATGCATTTATTGGGTTTAATTGAGCTGCAAAATGGCAACCCAGATAAAGCTCTTACATTGATTGAAAAAGCTATTGGCGTAAACAACAGTAATGCCAACTATCACTTCAATTGCGGCGTAACACTTTTTCAAATGAGCCGTCTTGAAAATGCGCTTGAAAAATATAAAGCTGCCCTTCAACTTGAGCCTCACCATCAAAATGCCATGTTTAATCTTGGTGTCACTCTTCAAGAATTAGACCGCCAAAATGAAGCCATTGAAATTTTTCAAAAAGTATTGGTCCTGTATCCCAACCATGCTGAAGCGTTCTACAGTTTAGGACTGTCACAACAACAAATTGGTCTATGGCGAGATGCTATTGCCAGCTATGACAGCGCCATCAGTCTTGATAAAAATCATGCCCAAGCTTACAACAACCGCGGCATGGCACTAAAGGAAATTAAAAACTTTCATGGCGCACTAGAAAGCTTACATAAGTCTGTTGAGCTATCTTCAAATAATTCTGAAGCTTTTAACAGCAAGGGCTTAATCTTATTTGAACTGAGACGCTATGATGAAGCGATATCAGAATTTAATTTAGCAATAGGCATTGACTCAAACTTAACCGAAGCATATAACAATCGTGGCAATGCATTTAAGTCACAAAGAAAATATGATTTGGCAATATTAGATTACGAAAAAGCAATTGCCTTATCCCCTAACTCTTCAGATGCCCATTTCAACAAGGGTGATGCTTTTCACCAACAAAAAAAGTTTGAAGCTGCAGTTGCAAGCTACGACAAAGCCATTGAAATTAATCCCAATGACGCAGATGCTTATTTCAGTAGAGGCGTAATCCTTAATGAGCAAAAGAGACTGGATGGACTTGACAACTACCGCAAAGCATTGAGCATCAACTCCAACTTTCCATGGCTAACCGGCGCCATCATCCACGGCAACATGGTCTTGTGCTTGTGGGAAGGTTTTAAAACGAAGCTTTCAGACTTAGAGCAAAAGATCAAATCTGGCGCAAAGTCCACTGTTAACTTTATTTTGTTAGGTCTTACAGACTCCGCAGAGCTGCAACTCAAAGCCGCTCAAACGTGGTCTAAAGAATTCCCTCAGAATGACTCGCTTGGCCCTTTGAAGAAAACTGTGCCTAAGCCCAAGATTCGCTTAGGTTATTACTCAGCCGATTTTTACAACCATGCCACCTGCATTTTGATGGCCGAGTTGTTTGAGAAGCACGACAAGTCTAAGTTCGAGTTGTTTGCGTTCTCCTTTGGCCCAGCCATTAAGGATCACATGCGTACGCGCGTAGAGGCCGCCTTTGATCAGTTCATTGATGTGAGCACCATGAGCGACAAAGAGATTGCCGAGTTCTCTCGCATGTTGGATATCGATATTGCCATTGATCTGAAGGGCTCCACCAACGACCACCGCTTCGGCATCTTCTCTTATCGGGCCGCTCCTGTTCAAGTGAGCTACCTAGGCTACCCAGGCACCATGGGTGCTGAATACATTGACTATTTGATAGCTGATAAGACACTGATTCCTGAAGAGAGTCAGAAGTTCTACACAGAAAAAATTGCTTACATGCCGCATAGCTATCAGGTGAATGACCGCTCGCGCGTGATCTCAGACAGGGTATTTACTAAACAAGAAGCTGGTTTGCCAGAACAAGGCTTTGTGTTTGCTTGCTTTAATAGGAACTACAAGATTACCCCTGATGTGTTCGATGTGTGGGTACGCATACTTCAGTCTGTAGAAGGTAGTGTGCTGTGGCTATTCGAAGACAACGCAACTGCAGCCATCAACTTGCGCAAGGAAGCGCAAAAGCGTGGCTTGGACGCTACGCCTGAGTACAAAACTCAAATCGAGTTGGCCCGTCAAACCATTCTGATTCGTGAGTTGTTCGCTGAATTCCAAAAGACTTCAGCTGTCACAGACGCAGAGGTGCAAGCCG
>JAURHO010000261.1 GCA_030833265.1 Crocinitomicaceae bacterium
AAGCAATCGACATCTGGCAAAGACTATCTACCCTTCTTTAACGGAATTAGCAGACCAAAACGTACTTCGAATGGCTGTTGAAAAAGTTTATGAATTGAGTGACGCAGTTGAAGCAATCTTACATTCCGCTCAAGCAGGTAGAAAAGGAAAGGTCCTTTTGAAGGGCATGCATTTCGCTGGTGACAACTTAAACAAAAATTCGGACATCCTTCCTTCAATCACTTGAAGAAACCAACCTGAATATGAAATGAGAACTCCTGTGATGCCACGAGCAGGATTGTTGCGCAGACACGTAGCCATTAAGTTGTTGTATTCAACGCCCTCAATTAGCGAATGGCTTCGGTAAACCAATTGAATTAGTTGTTGATCTAGGTCTTGTATTGAATCGGTGAAGGAAGTGGAGAAAGAAATGCGTGGTAGCAGGCTTACTTGATGTCAAAAAACATATTGTTGGTTTTAGAAACTATTTTGCAGCTTTCTATTTGCTGATGGCGGTAACTGTTATTTACATCAACTAGCTCATTGACCAATTGTTGGTGATACATAGGCTCCAAGATGGGGTAGTTTCTGCAAACAACTTCCTTTTTTTTGGTAATTTTTCCGTCTTTATCTTTGGATTCTAAGTTTATTGTTTTGCAAATATTTCTGCTTCCCAATACCCTATCTCCAATGTAAACAGACCGCACAACGGGCTGACTGACCAGTTGTTGTGGAATCGTTTTCAAAGCTTCCGCACCGCAATATGCAGATATTGCTCTTTCTTGTGGAGTTGCACATCCAGCAAGAAACAACAAGAGTAATGCACCAATAAATCTCATTTTTTAAATCTATACGGCTAGCGAGTCGTTATAGCGGTACCGAAAGGTACAGCAAGGCGCACCCTCCATGATTGTTTGCTTGCGCACTAGAGAGATCTTCTGGTCATAGCCCTGACAAAACGTGCCATCACGATTGCAAGACAGGAGATGACCAATCTTTTCTAAACCCATTTCCTTATAGGTCTCAGCATACTGGCAACGTGTAATGTCAAAGTCGAATACCGTATCGCTGGTTTGTAGCACCTTCATTTCCAGCGCACCGTCGTTTGTCCAATTTTGATAAAGCTTGATAAAGTCAGCCATCGAGGTTTGACCTCCAGCTTTTTCTGCAAAATATCTTCCCTCGACAACTGCAGCCTTACGAATCGCCGCGTCTAGGATCTCTACCGCGCGCTGCTCTCCAATTTGCTCAACCATCTCCATAAAGATTGGACCAATAACCTGCGCTTGGAGCTTGCGCTTGGTAAGAGTAGGTATTTCTTCTGTCATGAATAAAGGGTTTGGTTGAGGTTGAAAACTTTTTAGGAATGAGCTGTAAGTTTAAATTTTAGACTTTACTCTATCACCAAATATTATGTTGAATGGCACCTAAGCTCAACTTCAAGCCTTCAGCACGCCTCACCCGCATCACACAACCCAAGCTAAACGATTTTTATGCACCAGATGTCCTTTTAAAGGACAACTTCTAAAGATCCCAGACTTTATTCAGAAGTTCTGAGAATCAAAGCATCCACCTATTGAGCTTGCACGTTCCTTAAATTCATTTCTAATTTAACTGCTTCGCTTGACTTGTTCGTCCACATCCAACAGTAGTCTTGATCCAGGGAAATCAGAAATTCTTCCTTGGCTGATTTAATTGCATTCATCTTGTACGGAAAAATGACTTCCTTGCCTTCATGGTAATGAATGTTGAAATCTAATGGCGCAGATGAATCAAATTGCCAGCGTATCAAATTTCCTTTTTTTAATTTCCCACAAACTTCAGAGAACTTACCTGATTGAATATTTGATTGAGATTTGAAGCTAAGATTTGCATCTAATTTAAAAGAGATGATTTCTGCTTGAGAATTTGAAACGCTGCAAGCTAATGCAAATAAAAGGAGCATTGGAACTGAAACCATGGAAATGGCCAATGCATTAGCTGTCGTGAATCTGCCGTAATGAGTTTTGATAGATTTGTTGGTTGGCTTTTGGCAGGCGTTTGTATTTTTCATTGAAATTCCCGTTGATTGCTGACATTTTTTACTTTTTGCTTTTAGAACAAGCTCTCTTGAGAATGCTAAGCGAATGTAATTTTTTAGCCATGATAGGCATTTGCCCTTAAAAAGGACATCGCCAAGACACCAACTGTCGTGTCAAACGACACCTGCCAACCACTTCAACCCACAAGCACAGTCACCACGCTGAAAGCAACTTAG
>JAURHO010000262.1 GCA_030833265.1 Crocinitomicaceae bacterium
TCAATTAAGCTCACGCAAGGTGCCAAAGAAATGGAGCAAAGCCCGCTGTCTTTGGAATTGCGTCGCATGCAAATGCTTTCAGAAATTGGCATAGACAACAATACCACCACTATTGTGATGCTGCCTTCAGATCTTACTTCTGCAGCCAAAAGTTTTTCTGACTTAGTAACGGGCGGAAAGAAAGAGGCCTAACAATGCAGCTCAGGTTACTGTTGGTATTTTTGCCTTTTCTTGCTTTTGCTCAACCCGAGCAGCACAAGGCGCTCTCCTACAACATTCGCTATGACGGCCATTCAGATTTGGCACCAGATTGGAAAGAACGTAAAATTCCAATTATAGCCCAACTCAAAGCTCAGGCGCCAACCATTATTGGTTTTCAAGAGGTGCTTTATTCCCAATTAACCGATTTAAAAGCGGCGCTCCCCTCCTATCAATCCATCGGAGTTGGGCGCGATGACGGGCAAACAGCGGGTGAATTCTCGCCAATTTTTTACGACACCACGCGCTATGTTTGTCAGCAAAGCGGCACTTTTTGGCTTTCTCTTACGCCTGAAAAGCCTTCTAAGGGTTGGGATGCAGCGCTGAACAGGATTTGCACCTATGCGCTACTTGAAAGTAAACTCGACCATCGATTATTGTGGGTTTTCAACACGCATTTTGACCATATTGGTGAGGAAGCTCGCTTGCAATCTGCACAGTTGCTTCAGAAAAAATACACAGCGCTTCAGCAAAAATACCCCGCTCCTATTTTGTTGATGGGCGATTTCAATGCGGAGCCCGATTCCTTTCCTATCGTGAATCTTAGAAAATCATTCAAAGATTTATCATGCGGAATGCGCCATCCGGAGTTGTGTTCAGGTCCAACTTTTAATGCTTTTTCAACTTCCAATACTGATGATAAAATCATCGATTACTTTTTCGGAAGTGCTTCATTAATGCAAATCAAATACGAAGTGCTGCGAGATACTTTTGAGCGCTCGTATCCATCGGATCATTTTCCAATTGTGCTCAGCTTTATTTCCTTATAAATAATTTCTATTTATATATAAACACTATCTGGGAAGCAATCTATAACTCAAGTTGCTGGCAAAAGACTTTAATTTCTTCTCGGACTACTGCAAAAGCCTCTCGGATTTCTTGCTCCGATCCAGTCGCTTTTGCAGGGTCTGGAAAATTATGGTGCAAGCGCTTGGCTGTACTCGGGAAAATTGGGCAACGCTCACTAGCGTGATCACAAACAGTTAAAATCAAGTCAAAGTTAATATTTAGATATTCATCGACATGATTGGAGGTGTGCGCTGAAATATCAATGCCATCTGCTAGCATGGTTTCAATAGCCCGTGGGTTAACCCCATGCGTTTCTACACCAGCACTGTAAATATTCGCGACTTCGCCATGAAAATAACGCAAGTAAGCTTCAGCTATTTGGCTTCTGCAGCTATTACCAGTGCAAAGAACTAAAACATTTTTTTTCATAGTATTGAATAATAAATGAGCATGTGATTTGGGAATCTTAGGTTTTCTCTTTTTCCTTTTTAAGCTTTATTTATCAATGAAAAATTGTTTCATGTATTGACTTGCTTTTACTAATAAAATCAAGGCTGGAACCTCTACTAATGGCCCAATAACACCCGCAAATGCTTGCCCTGAATTGAGCCCAAATACGCCAATGGAAACCGCAATAGCTAACTCGAAGTTGTTCCCAGCGGCAGTAAAGGCAACTGTTGCAGTTTCAGCATAAGTGGCACCACTTTTTTTGGCTACCCAAAACATCAAAAAGAACATCACAAGGAAGAATATGACCAGCGGTATGGCAACTTGAACAACATCAAATGGTAATTGAGTAATCAATTCCCCTTTCAAGCTAAACATCACCACAATGGTAAATAAAAGCGCATAAAGCGTAAATGGTGATATTTTCGGTATCAGTTTGGTATTGAGGTAGTTAATTCCTTTTGTTTGAATAGTCAGGGTTCTTAATAAAACGGCAACTGTGAAGGGTAATCCTAAATAAATACCGACCGTTTTGGCTACTTCCCAAAAACTGAGGTCAATTTGCAAAGATGCATAGCCAAAAAGTGGTAGCATGATCTCCAAATAAAACCAGGCATAACTGCTAAAAAAGAAAACTTGCAGCAAACTATTGATGCCCACCAAACCTGCTGCCAATTCACGGTTGCCACCTGCTAATTCGTT
>JAURHO010000263.1 GCA_030833265.1 Crocinitomicaceae bacterium
TTGAACCGCCCGATAGCGGTACAGTTACCTTTCGCAAAGAACTGCGCATTGCATTTATGGAGCAAACCGAGGACCTCAATCCTGAACTCAGCGTACTAGATGCAGTTTTAGATCACGATCTCCCCGAGATCAAGCTCATTAAGGCTTATACCGACGCGCTACTTGCCAACGATGAAGCCCGTCTCGGCGATCTTTATCAAGCACTTACTGAGCACCAAGCTTGGGATCTCGAAGTCAAAGTGCAGCAAATTCTCTCCGTTCTAAAGCTCAGCGGCCTCACTCAAAAAGTTGGTGAGCTCTCGGGTGGTCAGAAGAAAAGAGTGGCCTTGGCAAAGGTGCTGCTTTCAGAAGCTGAATTTCTGATCCTTGATGAGCCAACCAACCACCTCGATCTCGACATGATTGAATGGCTCGAACAATACCTTTCAGCTTCTCAATTAACACTTTTGATGGTTACCCACGACCGCTATTTTTTAGAAGTCGTTTGCGATACTATTTTGGAACTTTCCGATCAAACTATTTACCGATATAAAGGAAACTTCTCCTATTACTTGGAGAAAAAAGCGGAACGAGAAGAGCAACTGCAGTCTACTATAGAAAAAGCGAAGAACACCTTTCGCAAAGAACTCGACTGGATCCGCAGGCAACCAAAAGCTCGTGGCACCAAACAAAAAGCGCGTGTCGATGCCTTTTCTGACTTGAAGAAAGTTGCTACACAGCGCCTAGATGAAGACGAGTTAGAATTGCCCATCAAAATGGAGCGCCTCGGCACCAAAATTGTCGAATTCCACAAAGTTTCTAAATCATTTGGGGCTAGGGTGATGCTAGACGACTTCAGCTATCATTTCCAGCGCCAAGAACGCTTGGGTATTGTCGGCAATAATGGAACGGGCAAGACCACATTCCTCAAAATGCTCACTGGAGAAGCCTTGCCCGATAAAGGAAAAATAGTCATTGGCGAAACCATCGTTTTTGGCTATTACTCACAAGACCTCATGGAGGTTGACCCAGACATGAAAGTCATCGATGTAGTGCGAGAAGTGGCTGAGTTTATTCCATTAGAAAAAGGACGGCAGCTTTCAGCTGCGCAGCTTTTAGAGCGGTTCCTATTTCCTCGCGACATGCATTATCATTTTGTGCACAAGTTGAGCGGCGGTGAAAGGCGCCGTCTCAAATTGTTGCGCGTTCTGATGCTCAATCCCAATTTTTTGATTCTCGATGAACCCACCAACGACCTCGATATTTTTGCGATGTCAGTTCTCGAAGAATACCTGCGTTTGTTTCAGGGTAGTTTAATTGTGGTTTCTCACGACCGCTATTTCATGGATAAAATGGTTGATCACCTTTTTGTTTTTCAAGGGGAAGGTCGCATCAAAGACATCACTGGCAATTACCACAGTTATAGAAGCAGTCTTCAGCAGACCCAGCGCGAGCAAAAACAACACCCTAAATCCGAAGCGAAATCTGAGGTCGCACCATCTCCTGAAAAGAGGAGAAAAATGTCTTTCAAGGAAAAGCAAGAATTTGAACAAATTGAAAAGGACTTGCCGCTGCTAGAGAAGGAAAAGGAAATTTTGAGTGAAGCACTCTCTAGTGGCAACTTAACGAATGAAGAACTGATCCAAAAAGGTGAGCGCTTAGGTGAGTTGGTGAATCAAATTGAGGAATTCACGCTGCGATGGCTCGAACTTTCAGAGCTAGTTTAGGATATTGCTTTCTTTGCCAAATTGTCGGTAAGACAAACTGATGGCCAACAAAGCGAGTGTGCACATCAGTGCAAATACCGCAAGGAAGTAAGCCCAAGATAAGGTACCCGCAATTAATGCTTTAGTGGCGAGCACTACATTGACCACTGGTATAAAAACAGTCTGAAAATCAAGGGCAATCCCTGGGAAAAAACCTACCATTGCGGGCAAAACAACTAAAATATTTAGGGGCGTAATGATGCTCTGCGCTTCTTTAAAACTCTTGGCATAGATCGCAATCGGGATCATGAGTCCGGCGAAGAAAATCACGAGCGGCAAAAGGAGTGCAAACATCGAAAGAATGAAGTAGGGTGTGAGGATACTGTGTATGACTTCCAGAAGTTCTTTGTTGTCTGCGAGGTCAAGAAATTCAATCGAAACAAAAAGCCTAAGTAGCGCACAAGTTGCGGCCACCATGCCAGAGCATACGACGACAAGCATTTTG
>JAURHO010000264.1 GCA_030833265.1 Crocinitomicaceae bacterium
CTGGCGATCGTTTTTATTTCGACCAAGAAAAATTCCAACTTGTTGGTGCCAAAACCAAGAAAACATACCAATTCGGAGACCGCGTTCAGGTACGAATCGATCAGGTTAGCACAAAGAAAAGGCAAATAGACCTCGAACTGGTGGTCAAATAAATTTTCTCCTTTTCGAGAAAAATCAATCCTGAAATAATCAGTACAAGAAGTTATTGTAAGGATAGCGCACTTTAAATATGGCCTTGACTTCTTCGTACAGGACCTGCTTGAGTTCTTCTACGTTTTCTTTGTCGGTGGCTGAAATGAAAACGCATCGTGTTTTGCCCATTTTTGACATCCAAGATTTTTTGAGTGAATCTAGCGTGCGGATGTCTTCTTCTGGCTCGTTGAGTTCGGCAAGTGGCGGCTGGTAGGCATCGATTTTGTTGAAGACGATGATCGTCGGCTTTTCCGTGTTGTCAATTTCATTGAGGGTCTCGTTAACCACCTCAAAATGCTCTTCAAAGTTTGGATGAGCGATATCTAAAACATGGACCAACAAATCTGCTTCGCGAACCTCGTCTAAGGTAGACTTGAAAGATTCCATGAGTTGTTGTGGCAACTTGCGAATGAACCCAACGGTGTCTGTTAAAAGCAAAGGCATGTTGTCAATAACGACCTTTCTTACGGTGGTGTCAAGGGTTGCAAAAAGTTTGTTTTCAGCAAAGACATCGGACTTTGAAAGTAAATTCATGATGGTGCTTTTGCCCACATTGGTATAACCCACTAAGGCCACCCGGACCAACTGCCCTCGGTTACTGCGTTGTACCGTCATTTGTTTGTCAATCTCGCGCAAGCGCTCTTTCATGAGTGCAATGCGCTGCTGAATGATGCGGCGGTCGGTTTCGATCTGAGATTCACCTGGGCCACGCAAACCGATTCCTCCTTTTTGACGCTCAAGGTGGGTCCACATTCGTGTCAGGCGGGGCAACATGTATTGCAATTGCGCGAGTTCTACTTGTGTTTTAGCATGGAATGTGCGGGCACGACTCGCAAAAATATCCAAGATCAGAATAGTGCGGTCCAACACTTTGCACTCGAGTTCGCGCTCTATGTTGCGCAATTGAGAAGGGCTGAGTTCGTCGTCAAAAATAATGAGCTCGATGTCGAGCGCCTTCATGTATTGTTTGATTTCTTCGAGCTTTCCCGTACCCACATAAGTGCGAGGATTCGGGTAAGGTAATTTTTGAAAAAACTTTTCTACAGTAATAGCACCTGCTGTTTCGGCCAAAAATTCAAGCTCATCGAGGTGCTCTTGTGCAACTTCTTCAGTGGTTTCTGAGGTAATGACGCCAACTAGCACACAACGCTCTTCAACTGCATCTACGGTGACGTGGCCTTGCATTAACGACGTAGGGCTTTGACGTGACTGAGCACGAGATGGATGTTGTCTTCAGTTTCTAGGAGGGCTTTCATCGATGGCATTGCGCCTTTTCCATTTTTAATAATTTGTAAGACTTGTTGGTCTGCAAGAACAGACTTACTCAGGTCTTTTGCGCCGCTAGAGCCTAGCTTGCCATCTTCGCCATGACACTGTGCACAATGCATGGTGTACAAGCTAGCTCCCTGCTCTGCAGGTGTTTGCTTGGCAAGTTCTTCTTTACTTTCAGCTGTGCTTTGACAAGAGAAAATAAAAAGAACTAATCCAAATAGAAAAGTACTTTTTAGAACCATCCTGCGCCTAATTCAGTTCTGAAGGGCCATGGAATAAAGGCCAAAACTAAAATGAGTGCAAGGACGTACCAAACTTTAATGGCTTTGAATTTAGCAGCGTCATCTGCCCCTTTTTTAGATTTGCTATGGCCAATAGTAATCGCAACAATTGCCAAAAGCATACCTGAAAGATGCTCCATGCCGTAAAAGCGATAAATAGTTTCTTTCATCCAGCCCTCAACAAATTGGACTTTTTCAGAGGTAAAGTAAAGAACCAAGCCGAGCAACAACTGTGTATGAAAAGTGATCATGGTGAATAAGTTCACCAAACGGTGTTTCTTTTCATAGTTAGTAGCAGTGAACGCATTGAAAATAGCCAAAAGCAATAAAAGTAATGCGATCCAACGCAGTCCGGAGTGAGCAGAAATCAGTGCTTGCATATTGATGTATTTAGGGGGTTAATCGTTGAGTTTAAGGACAGCCAAAAACGCTTCTTGTGGAAC
>JAURHO010000028.1 GCA_030833265.1 Crocinitomicaceae bacterium
CAAAACCGTGATTTCTTTTTTACTCAATTATTTTCCGGAACAAACCCAACAAGATCCTGAAGCGCCGAAGGTGGCCAAATATGCCTACGGACAAGATTACCATTATGTCATCAAAGACAAACTCAAGGAGCTTCTCAACGATTTAAAACAGGAAATCGGTGATTTTCAAGGAAGGGCTTTTGTGGATTCAGCACCGGTATTAGATAAAGCTTGGGCGCAAAAATCAGGGCTCGGTTGGATCGGAAAAAACACCAATTTAATCCATCCTAAACACGGAAGTTTTTTCTTTATTGCCGAACTATTTGTCGATCTAGAATTTGAACAAGACGGGCCTATCAAAGATTACTGCGGGACTTGCACGCGCTGCCTAGACGCCTGCCCCACACAAGCTTTTGTGGCGCCCTTTTTACTGGATGCCTCGAAATGCATCTCCTACCTGACAATAGAACTCAAAGACCAAGATTTACCCCAGCAATTCAAAGGAAAAATGGAAAACTGGGCTTTTGGCTGTGACATTTGTCAGGATGTTTGCCCTTGGAACCGCTTTTCAAAAAAGCACAACGAAAATGCTTTTGAGCCGCACCCTGAGTTTCTCAACCTGAGCAGTGGTGAATGGGAAAATATGAACCAAGAAACCTTTCAATATTTATTTGGAAAAAGCGCCATTAAACGCACAAAATTTGAGGGCATCAAACGCAATATTGGCTTCTTAAAAAAGCCGAACTAAACGTTTATCGAACTATTGAAGTGATTACCTTTGTCAAGAAGCAAAGGAAAAAATATTAGAGTACATGGAGCAGAAAAGAGAAGCCATTATTATTGGTGCAGGTTTAGTAGGGTCACTATGGGCTGTTTACCTGTCAAAAGCAGGATACAACGTTACAATCTACGAACGCAGATCAGATATCCGCAAGGCTGAAATCAGTGCCGGCAAGTCTATTAACTTGGCGCTTTCTGTTCGTGGCTGGACTGCCCTGGATGCCGTAGGTGTTGGCGATGAAATTAGAAAGATCGCCATTCCAATGTATGGCCGCATGATGCACTCACTTGAAGGAGACCTCACCTACCAGCAATATGGCAAAGAAGGCCAGGCTATTTTTTCAGTTTCAAGAGGTAAAATCAACGCCACCATGATGGACATCGCCGAAACACATGGTAATGCCAAAATTCATTACCAAACAGAATGTTTGCGCGTTGACCTCAAAAATGCCGTTGCTTATTTGCGCAACACTGAAACGGGGCAAGAATTTGAAGCAAAAGCTGACGTGATTTTTGCCGCCGACGGGGCATTTAGCGCCGTTCGCTACCATTCTATGCAAAAGTTAGGACGTTTTCAATATAGCCAAAACTATATCGCCGATGGCTACCGCGAAATCTTATTACCAGCCTTGCCAGACGGTAGTTACCCGATGGATAAAAATGCACTTCACATTTGGCCAAGAGGTCGTTTTATGATGATTGCACTGGCCAATGAAGACGGTTCATTTACCTGTACTTTATTCATGCCGCATGAAGGTCACGAATTTGCTTTCGATAAACTCAACTCTAAGGCCGACGTCGATCGCTTTTTC
The DNA here is from genome assembly GCA_030833265.1 of Crocinitomicaceae bacterium. GTDB lineage: Bacteria > Bacteroidota > Bacteroidia > Flavobacteriales_D > Crocinitomicaceae > UBA952. The sequence continues at coordinate 1,572 of JAURHO010000028.1, forward strand.
AAGACCGTTTTCCCAGACTTCCATCAAATGATGCCAGACATCTCCGACAAATGGGAAGACCATCCACTTTCCAATTTGGCTATTATCAGATGTTATCCTTGGGCGCATGGCAAAGTTGGCCTCATGGGCGATGCCGCTCACGCTACCGTTCCGTTTTACGGACAAGGCATGAATGCGGGCTTTGAAGATTGTCGCGTGCTCAATGATCTGATGCTCGAGCACAACCACGACTGGGATAAAATCTGGGAAGCCTATAGCCCATTGCGCAAGCCTAACGGCGACGCCTTACAAGATCTTTCCCTAGACAACTATATCGAAATGCGCGACCTCGTTGCCGACCCATCTTTCTTGTTGCGTAAAAAAATCGAGGCTAAATTCAATCAACTTTATCCGAACAAATGGCTGCCTCTTTACAGCCAAGTCACGTTTAGCAATATCCCCTATTCGGTAGCCTATGAACAAGGTAAAAAACAGCGCCTCATCATGGATGAAATCATGGCTAACCCGAACATAGCACAAGACTGGGATTCACCGCAAATTATGGAGGCCATACTTGAGCAGTGTAGTTCATTTAATTTTCAGACATGAGAATACTGATCCTATTTTTAATATGTACGCCCCTCGTTTGGGCACAAGGTGGTTTTGAGAAATCAAAAAAGAAAGGCAATGACTACCTGCAAGTTCGCAACCATGGCTACCAATTTTCATTGGGGCCAACCTATTCTTTTGTGAATGACCCGCTCAAAGGAGACTACACGCTCAATCAAGTGGATCGTATTAACTACACTATTACACCCGAGGCTAAAGTTGGCTTCTATGCAGAGTTCGGCTTGGCGCATTTCCCGAAATGGAAAGGGACACCCATCAAAGCACTGGGCAAAAGCCGCATTATGGATTACTTCGATTGGGGCATTGGCTATCGTCAGATCCGTGGCTTAGAAAGTACCCTGATTGAAAATCAAAATGCACTCGGCGAAATCACGAGCACCATTAACGGTTCAGGCAGGCTAAATACTGGTTATTTGTACGGAAGCATCAGGGCGCACACCCTCATTTATTTTGGAAAGAAAGTGGTGGTTAAGGTGCGCAAGCACTTTTTAGACCAAAGCCTAGGCCTAAATTTTGACTACAACCTCAGCCGTGGCCCCATGACCTACGATAATTTCACAGCTTATCAAGCGCCACAATTATTTCAACCAAATTTGGCCAAAGGTATGCTCCAACTCAATTATCAAATTGGGATTGGTATCAGACTTAATAAAGCCTGGATTCTGATTCCGGGTGTTTCAATTCCGGTAGTAACGATGTATCCGTGGGAGGGCTTCAATGCCAATATTCATTGGTACAGCAGCACTTATTGGCCTTTTCAGGCGCAATTTAAAGTCATTAAATTATTTGAAGCTGAACCAAAATGCGGCATCTATAGTACACCAGAAGACCGCGACATGGAAAAACAGTACCGAATGGATAACTAAGCCTTCACCCAGCTAGGAATCAACTTTTTAGGCAAACGCTTGCGCAATCTTTTTAATACAGAATCTCGGTCTGAGACGTTCCCACAACGCAGTACTTGGCGCTCGGCAAGTTTTCCGTCTTTGTAAAAAGAAAATTCAAAGGTTACGGAAGTTGCTTCATCGCGGTAAATATGATAAATACTGGTGGTCTCGAGCATTTCTGCTAAAGTTTGGGTGTCTTCGCTTACTTTAAATTTGCGGTCATAGCCGCGCACATTGACAACCAAATAGGTATCAAAACCTTTTTGATGCACGACCGCTTGAATAGAATCATTGAGCAAGTGTTGGATATCTTCTCCTTGCTTCAGAACATTCATAACAGGAAGTACCTTTACTTGATTGGCCTTGAACAATTCTGAAAGCATCGCTTGCATGGCATAACGGTCTTCTTCTTTTTCAAACTGCGCAATAATGACTGCATTGTTGAGCTTCAAGTTTTGAGCAATTAAGCACTTTGAAAAAAGGACAAGGAACAATAAAAAGGAATACTTCATGAGCGAATTTAAAAAACTTCTTTGGCAATTTGCCTAACAGATGTAGAATTTGACATCGTGTAATAATGAATACAAGGTACGCCAGCAGCTTTTAACGCTTTTGATTGGTGAATGCCCCACTCAATACCAAGTTTTTCGACTGCCGCGTTGTCTTTGCATTTCAATAATTCAGCAGACAACTCTGTTGGGTAGTCGATGTGGAAAAACTTAGGTAAAAAACTGATGTGCGCCAATGACTTTATGGGCTTCAGGCCCGGAATAATTGGGACATTGATGCCGGCTGCCCGACATGCCGCGACAAAATCAAAGTACTTTTGGTTATCGAAGAACATTTGAGTAACCAAATAACTCGCACCAGCATCAACCTTTGCTTTCAAGTATTGCAAGTCGGTTTCGAGGTTCATGGCCTCAAAGTGCTTTTCAGGGTAAGCAGCTGCTCCGATACAAAAATTAGTTGGGTCTTGGGCTTGATCTCCAGCCATGTAGACACCTTTATTGAGTTGCTCAACTTGTTTAATGAGGTCAACTGCGTAGGCGTGTCCTTCAGGATGTGCTCTGAAATTGGCTTCTGATTTAACGGCGTCGCCACGAAGCGCAAGCACGTTGTCAATGCCTAAAAACTGGAGGTCAATAAGGGCGTTTTCTGTTTCTTCTTGACTAAAACCGCCACAAATTAAGTGTGGAACCGCATCGATATGATACTTATGCATCAAGGCCGCGCAGATACCGACGGTGCCCGGACGTTTTCTGACTGCCTTTTTTTCAAGTAAGCCGTGTTCACGCTCGATGTAAACATACTCTTCGCGGTGATAGGTCACGTTAATGAATTTGGGTTTGAATTCCATCAACGGATCAATTCCTGCATAGATTGAGCTAATGCTTTTACCTTTTAGCGGAGGTAAAATTTCAAAAGAAAAAAGCGTGTCTTTGGCAGCCACAAGGTGATCTGTAACCTTCATAACTTAGAATAGGGATACAAAGATAAGTGAATGTGAAAGAATATCGCTCTTATAATTGATCTAAAGCGGCAAGAATAATAGCCTGAGCCTGATCCCATTCTGTTTGTGATAAATTCAATGGTGGCGAGAGCCTAAAACTATAAGGATGAGACAAAAACCAAAAAGTAATCAAGCCCTTATCAAGGCAGTATTGTACCACCTTTTCTACCTCCGTTGCATCTTGTAAATCAAAGGCAAACATGGCGCCAACGCGGCGGTGAGTCAACACCTTTGGATGCTTGGTAATTTGTGCTGAAAAACTTGCTGCCTTCGCCTCAAGTTGCTCCCAATTGATTTCGGTCGTTAAAACATCGATTGTTGCAGCTGCAGCGGCACAAACCATCGGGTGCCCACCAAAAGTTGTAATATGCCCAAGCATGGGTTCATGTGTAAACAAATTGAGGTGTTCTTGAGCCGCTACGAGCGCACCAATGGGCATGCCGCCGCCAAGGGCCTTTCCTAGGGTCAAAATATCAGGCACAACACCAAAGTGCTCAAAAGCAAATAAGCGCCCTGTTCGGCCCATTCCGCACTGAATTTCATCAAAAATCAGTAGCGCGCCAACCTCAGTGCATCTGTCTCTTAGCGCCTGCAAAAATTCAAGACTCGGCTTTCTGACACCCGCATCTCCTTGGACGGTTTCAATGATAACACCTGCGGTTTTTTGGGTTATCTGGTCAAGAACGGAAAGCTCATTGTGCGCTAAAATACGGACATCAGGAAGTAAAGGACGAAACGCGATTTTTTTGACTTCATTAGCCGAGACACTCATGGCACCGTGTGTACTGCCATGGTAACTCCCTTTAAATGACACCAGCTCAGTGCGTCCAGTGACGCGTTTGGCTAACTTAAGTGCCGCCTCAATCGATTCTGTGCCGGAATTGACGACATATACGCCATCCAATTTTGCCGGTAGCACATTAAGTAAGGCCTTTACCAAAGCTTGTTGGGCATCCTGAATAAACTCGCCATATACCATGACATGCAAGTGCTTCTCGAGTTGTTGCTGAAGTGCTGCAACAACTTTTGGATGTCGATGACCTATATTATTGACCGCAACACCTGCAATCATATCTAGGTAAGCCTTTCCTTGTTTGTCATAAATATAAGCGCCTGCTGCTCTATCTACTTCGATTAAAAAAGGAAACGGACTCGTTTGACCCAAATGCGCCTTGAAAAATGCTTGTTCGTTGGTCATTACTTTTCTAAAATAGGAAGAATAGGTTGTCCGATCATAGAACCACTTCGCTGAAGATTCAAGATATGAATGAGAGTTGGGGCGATATCGGTGATTTCTATTGGACTATAAATTTGTTGGCCCGCTTCAATCCCTTTTCCGTACCAAAGTAAGGGCACGTGTGTATCGTAATTAAAGGCTGAACCATGGGAGGTGCCTTGGTGGGCTTTGGGCTCATCGTGCTCTTTTGACAAATAGCCAGGTTGCAATAAGAAAATGAGCTCACCACTTCTTTGAAGGTCAAAGCCATTGTGTAGCATTTCTCCCCAATAATCTGTTTGCGCAGCACCAGACATGAGCTCTTGACGCGTCAGTACGGTTTTCACCTCGGGCCACTTTCGCAATTCTGTTGCAGCAAATTCGGCTACCTCTTGAACATCCAGCTTCAGTGAATCGATGCGTGCTAAATTCAAATAAATATTTTGATTGATTTCAAATTCCAATAAATCAGCATTGTATTTCATGATAAAGTCATCGCGTAAAACTTGTAAATGATTATCCATAAAGAAATAACCACCCGGCAGCTTTTTTTCGATCAGCATTTGCGGAACCGGAACCACCGCATGATCTGCGGTCAAAAACAAAACAAAGCCTTCCTTGCCATAGCGTGTCTCTAGACTCGAAAATAAACGCTGCAATTCACGGTCTAAGCGCGCATACATGTCCTCCATTTCTCTGGAGTAAGGACCAAAAGAGTGACCTGCAATATCAGGAGTTGAATAGGAAATGCATAAAAAGTCTGTAAACTGATCTTGTCCTAAGTTCTCTTGCTCAAGTGCGGTAATGGCGAAGTCTGTTAAAAGTTCATTGGCCTGAGGGGAAATGGTAAACATGCTATTGGCAATGGCCCCTTTGGCGATCATGTCCTGAAAATCATAAGGAAAAGTAGCACTCGTTTTACCTGTCAATACGACTTCATAATTGCTTTGATCGGCTAACTGATAAGTACTTTCAGGAAGCAATAGCTTCCAAATATGCAAATCTTTGCTAGGATCAAACTTTTCATTGAAGCGCTGCACCCAAGTTGGAAGTTCCTTTTTGTAGAAGGTACTTGTGATGAAATCACCAGAATTGACGTCGTACCAATAGGTCCCGTCAGAAAGGTGTCCACCCGGTAAAATAGCACTGCGGTCTTTGATAGACATCGAAATGACTTTAGATTTCGGCGAAGCCATTTTGAGCTGATCTGTAATGGTGTAAGTGCGCAAGTTTAATGGCGCAGCCCCAGTACTTAATGCTGTTCCGCCAACTGCTGAATAATTTAAATTGGAAACACTAGTGACCGTCTTTTTGGTTTCACGGACATACCAATCATTGGCTACAATGCCGTGGTTTGAAGGTGTTGTTCCGGTATAGATTGAGGCGTGCCCAGGAGCTGTAAATGTTGGAACATAATTGTATTGTACATTTCTACAATTTGTCCCTTTCGTCATGAGTCGGTTAAAACCACCTGTGGTGTACAAATGCTGAAAACGGTACAAATAGTCATAACACATTTGATCAATGACAATGCCTACCACAATTTTTGGTTGTTTCACCGCTTGAGCTTGGACTTGTACCAAACTCAAAAAGAAAACGAAAATGATGCTTATTTTTTTCATAGTTCAAAAATACACATTCCATTTTGCTGTATGCAAGCAACTTAATTCCGATTTTTGCGTCATTAATGAAATTTAACAAAATCCTATGAAAGTATTTTTACCTATTTTCTTGCTTTGCCTCAGCTTAATGGCTAGCAATCAAGCTAAAGCACAGTTTGTACTGAATGTTATCGTTGTGAATACATCTAGCCCTTCAAGTTGTGACGGCTCTGCTTCCCTCGACTCTAACAATATCAATTTTACGACCATTAGTTGGTACATGAATGGCGCCCTTATTCAAAACGGAGGCACAACAATCTATAACTTATGTCCTGGATCTTATTCAGTAAATGCCATGGGTGGTGGAATGGTGGTCACTTCTCCGTTTACAATTAATGCAGGTACAGTAAACCCTTGTGCTGGCTTAGGTGTTTCGCTTTCTTCAACCCCAACAAGTAGTCAGACTGCCTGTGACGGATCCCTTACAGCTAGTGTATACGGGGGTTCTGCTCCGTACACCTATGCTTGGAATAATGGCGGTATCTCAACTACCCAGAACGCTACTAACCTTTGCGTAGGTACCTATTCATTGACCGTAACTGATGCCAGCGGTTGTAGCACATCCGGTACCGGAACAGTTTTCTATGACACCACTACAATTAACCCTTGTGCTGGCTTCACACCGGTAGTAACTGTTACTGATTGTAGCGCACCTGGTGCTTGCGACGGAGCAGTATCCATTTCTTGTTCAACCTGTGCACCTTTTTGGGTAGCATGGAGTCAAGGCTCATCTACCTTTAGCATTACCAATCTTTGTGAAGGAACTTATGCTGCCGTTGCAACAGATGCCAATGGTTGTACATTTTCTACTTCTCAATTTGTCGGATATAATACCAGTGGAAATATTGATAGTATCAATGTAGTCGGAACAATAGCCACAGGTGCAAATATTACCGGAACACTCACGTCTGGCTGGATTTACAACTGTAATGTCGACATGTCTATGCTTGACACAGCCTACATGGTTTCAGCAACCTTTGGAAACAATCCTGCAAACCAAGATTCATTGTACACAGTTTGGTACCTATCTGATACGACTGGCGCCTTTACTTACATCAACTACACTTATTATGTTCCAAATGCAACGGGTATCTACAACCTTGTGCTTTCTGTCTATTGCCCAATCAAATCGACACCGATTTACTACCAAATTATCAGTCAGTTTGATGTATTAACTGCCGGAATCGATCTTAAGAACCCGCTTTCCTTAACACTTGTTCCGAACCCAGTTCAAGACCAAGTTTCTATTTCAGGTCTTGACAATGGTCAATACACCATCTTTAATCAAGCAGGTCAAGTACTATTAGCAGGTGAGTTCAGCAAATTAATCGACGTGCGCAAGTTAGCGAACGGCACCTATTTCTTGAAGGTTAACGGACAAGTTTTACCATTCATCAAAACAGCACAATAAGCGTTCAGAAAATAAACGCTCTCCAAGAAAAAAGGGGCCGCAATGCGGCCCCTTTTTATTTATGCAAGATTTCATTTATTGATGAGCAGCTGTTGCACTAACCCTTACCTATTTTAACTGCTGGTGCACTCGGTTTTGGCGTTGATGGTGCTGGAGCACTTGGTTTTGGTGCTGATGGTGCTGGTGCACTCGGTTTTGGCGTTGATGGCGCCGGAGCGCTTGGTCTGGGCGTACTTGGCGTAGGTGCAGTTGGTCGTGGCGCCGGAGTTGGTGTTGGTGAAGATGGTCGCGGGCTGCTAGGTACTGTTGTGCTTGGTCTTGGAGCAGGAGTTCTAGGGCGTGATTCAGGAATTTCTTCTGGCTCACGTGGTGTTCTTACCGAAGTTGGTTCTTTGGCTTGAAATGGTTTATTCTCTTTGCTCTCGACAGTTGGTTTATTTGGCGTGCCATTTGGCTTTCCTGAGATAGTTTCTGGCTTTGGACTACTTGGGTATTTTCCTTCAGCAAAAGTGTGCTCGTTGGTATTGAGCGCAGGTCTGGGTACTTTATTGAGAACTGTCGTTCCGGGAGTTGGGATATTTGGCGTTGGTGGCACATTTGGCGCAATATTCAAATAACCTTGATCATAGATGCATCCGCCCAATTCGTCAGCAGGAACGCCCATTTGTAAACAGCGCTGTCTGGCGTTTTCACGACTTTGGGGGTTCATTTGACTCAGGTTCATGTGTACTTGTGGGAAACTTCGATCTGTATATGAGGCTGTGTTTCTGCCCGGTGTGTAATCAAAAAGCGTATTGCGGTCTGTGAGGCGCCATTCTTCAGCATAATCTTTAGCCAAAAAAGCTTGAAATTCTTGTTCGGCTAATTGGTTGAACTGATTGGCTTGACGCGAGTCAAAGGTATAAGCCGAAGCAATACTTAGCGCCGCAATGTTGTTGGGTCTTGGCATATTTGAGCGCGTATTGAAATCGTTGTCGGCAAAACCATCGTTGTTTCCGAGAAGCCCTTCGTATTGATTGCGATCGCAGTCAAAAATACCGACAGTTAAATTGACAAAACCGCGTACCCCACCACTTCTTACATCAATGACGGTTGTTTCTCCGGTTGGCCAGGCAATTGTGTAATTTCTGCCATCTAGACGGATGACGCCACCATGCGGCAAGTAATAAGATCTGCCCTGAAGTTGGATCGGCATGCCATTGAGCCTAAGTGGTGTTTGCATACCATCTGGCTTGTCTGCGGCGTAAAAGCACAAGCGGTCACCAGCGACATTCATGGCTACTGCTTCATTCAAGGAGAAGTTGACGTCCTGCGCTCGCTGTCTGGTCTGTACTTCAAAATTGCCATTTGATGATTTGGCCAATACGAACTCTCCTACCGTTTGAAACGAATAAGTTGCACGGTCAAAAGATTTGAGGTGAGGATCACCGTAAGAACGTCCATAATTTCTGGTGCAAAAGGTGCGTTCGAGCATGCTTGAAAAAAGTGGATACGCACCTGTGTTGTTTCCGATAACCATTTGGTTGTCTTGCACAATTTGGCGCAAATCTTGACGCTCGCGAAGCGGCATCATGCTCAGCATTTCAAAAGGCGTGAAATCTTCAGGAAAAGTTCTGTCCGGAACAGCTTTTTTATCTGCTAAGGCTTCAATCGAGGCTGCAAGCCAGGGTCCACGGATGTCATCCCAACGTTCGAGTTGCTCTTTAACTGGGGCAAAAGCTGCATTGTTGTTTTGTGCAAAATAGCCGTGAAGTACAAAAAATGCACTCACAAAAAGTAGGTGTTTTTTCATGGAATTGGTTTTTGTGCGAATTGCTTTACAAGATTCAGGCCAAACTCATTCATTGAATTTGTAGCCGATACCTTTAATGGTAGAAATATACTCGTCGCCGATTTTTTCTCGGAGTTTACGAATGTGTACATCGATGGTGCGGTCTCCGACAATGATATCGGTACCCCAAACTTTTTCTAGGATTTGATCGCGCTTGAAAACAAAATTTGGACGCGAAGCTAAAAGGGCGAGCAATTCAAATTCTTTTCTTGGCAAATGAATTTCTTGGCCGTCCATTTCAAGAAGGTATTTTTCTCGGTTGATGTGAAATTTATGGCTCGTCAATTGCTGTGGTTTAATGACCTTGCCCCTTCTGAGCATCGCTTGAATTCTAGAGAGCAGCACTTTGGTTTTGATAGGCTTAGCGATGTAATCATCGGCACCAGCATCGAGTCCGGCAATTTGACTGTAATCTTCATTGCAGGCTGTCAAGAAACAAATTATGATGTCTTGATTTTGCGGATCAGCTTTGATACGTTCGCAAACTTCAATGCCGTCGAGTTGAGGCATCATGACATCAAGTAAAATTAATTGGGGCTTTTGTTTTTCAATAAAATCTAGACACGCTTTACCATCGCTAGCAGTAGAAACTTTAAAACCTTCTTTTTCGAGGTTATAGGCTAGCAAAACACGGATATCCTCTTCGTCGTCGACAATTAAAATGTGCGTCTCATTCATTGGACTAAAGTTACGCATTCTAAAGCAGGCGTTATCGAACTAAAAATAAATTTTATGAAAATTTTAACAATCCTTGCGTAACCAAATTGAAAAAAGCAATTACCTTTGTTGAACTAGTAGTAGGTTTAGGTTAATGGTCAGGAGCTTTGGTTTACACCAAGGCTCTTGGCTTTTATAGACGCTTATGAAAATCAAAATACTCATGGTTGAAGACGATATCAGTTTAGGTATCGTAGTCTCAGATCAACTTCGCTCTGATGGTTATACCGTCACGCTCTGTGAAAATGGCTCAGAAGCACTGCGCCGCTTTCAAGAAGACACCTATCACCTCTGCATTCTCGATGTCATGCTACCGGTCAAAGATGGTTTTACCTTGGCCAAAGATATTCGCAAACAAAATACAGAAATTCCTATCTTATTTTTGTCTGCGCGTTCCATGACAGAGGATAAAATTGCAGGTTTTAACGCAGGTGGAGATGATTATCTGACCAAACCGTTCAGCGCCGAAGAATTGCAACTCAGGGTCAAAGCACTTTTAAAACGCGTCAAACTTCAAGTAGATAGCCCAGAGCAAAAAATCTTGCAAATTGGCACTTACATTTTTGATACCGAGAATTTTACCTTGAAATCACCGAGCCAACTGATTACTTTAACCAAGAAGGAAGCCATGATTTTGCGCACCCTCAACAAATTCAAAAATCAACTCATTCCTCGCGATGTCATTCTAAACTCGGTATGGGGTCAAGATGATTATTTTGTGGGGCGAAGCCTAGATGTTTTCATTACCAAGTTGCGCAAATACCTCAAAGAGGATCCTCGCATTCAAATCACCAATGTACACGGCGTTGGTTTCAAATTTGAATGTCAAGAATGAGTGTTTTCATACTTCATCTCGAAACGAGCACACCCATTTGCAGTGTAGCGCTGTCCAAAAACGGGCAACTTTTAGGGCATCTTGACCAAATCGGAGATGGTTTTATTCACGGAGAATCTTTGACGCTCATGATTGAAGCACTTTTGGCTGAGCAAGAAGTTACGCTTTCCATGCTTCAGGCCATTAGTTACAGCGCTGGCCCCGGCTCTTACACCGGTTTACGCATTGGTCTTTCAACCGCAAAAGGGCTTTGTTTTGCCTTGCAAATTCCTTTGATTGCCATCCCGACCCATCAAAGCCTCTTGCAAATCGGCCTCGAATTTCATGGCTCTGAAAATGCCAATATTGTCACGATGCTCGATGCACGTCGCATGGAAGTATATTTTGAAGCATTTGATATGCGCGGGGCAAACCTCACACCATTGTGTTGTCAAATCATGGAGGCGAACACACTTGATCCTTACAAGCCCTGCGTTGTTATTGGCGATGCCAATGAAAAAGTGTCTGCACTCATTCAAGATGCTCAAATTCAATACAGCAACACACCGCTTTCTGCGAAGTATCAGTCAAAAATTGCTTTTGAATTATTCCAAGTACAGCAATTTGAAGATACCGCTTATTGCAGCCCTATTTATCTGAAAGGCGCAAACGGCGTTTTACTCTGAGGGCTGAGTTGGCACCTCTACTTTGGGCTTCATTGGCACCTTCCATTCTTTTTTTGTTTCGTTACCAACCGCATCTCTAACTAAAAGTACCACCCGATCATTTTCTTGGAATGGCACTTTGAATTGCGCACCAATTTGCTTGTTTTTAGCATCGTAATAAGCTGGCACCCAAGTCTCATTCTGATAACAAGCATAATAAGCCAGGCCTGAAAAATCATCCGATACCGACCAATAAAACTTGCCGGTACTTGTTGAGTCGAGTTTATTCAATACATTTTCTTTGATAACCGGAGCAACCAAATCTTGTTTCAGCCCCCAAATTCCCATCGATTTAGTTGTTGCGCGCAAAACACCATCCTCTAATTTGCCTGGTAAAGCGCTGCCATTCATCGTGATGCAATATTTCTGAGCTGCTGCACCTGAATCAAAACGATAAGAAATTTCAATAGGATTTTGCAATAATAGGCTTGAATTACCAATAGATTTTGCTTGAAAATTCAGCTTCTTCAGCGTGGGTTCATAAAAAGTGAAGGAATCAATGGCTATTGACCACGGACCTTGTTGATAAACGTAGGAAGCCTCTGGTAACCAATGTGTTGTTTCATTATAAAATGACACTTGTGGTGTTTTTTCATGTGGGTTGATGAGCAATAATGTGTGCTGCGTTTCATTTCCGTTGACATCGCGGAGCATCAATTGACACAACAAACTGTCCTTTGCTCCAATATCAAAAGTCCCAAGGCCTTCGTAAGGGTAAATTGTTAATGGGTTGGTCCTGGACCTGAACAACTTTTGAAATTTGCGTTTGCTGCTGTGCGCATAAGCCGCATCATGATGCGTATTGATATAGCGCGAGTGATCAAAATTGATTTCGTCAAATTCTATGGCACTCGGTTCTTGGCCTTCTGCAAGAATTTCTGAAGCAAAAACACCATAGGTTCGGCCTGCACTGACAAAATAGTCTTCCATTTCTAATGCCACGCCAATCAACTGACCTTCTGCCAAAAAACCAGGAGGTAATTTAACTTGGTGTGTTTTTGCCGTAAGCACCACATTTAATACTTTATTCGGGACCGCAAAACCTTTGTCATCGAGGGCATAAACCCTGATTCCTTTTAAAACGGGCGTGGCTTTGTCTGAAATTTGAAAGCCGTGTAAAAATGGATTGAGCGCATGCTCTGTTTTGGTGTCTCGAAGCTCGAAATGCAAGTGTGGCCCAGTAGAACCACCTGTATTTCCAGAAAAAGCAATGAGTTCTCCCCTTTTAACCGGCAAGATCTGTGCGGGTAATATCAGGTCAATTTCATTATTGAGTCGTGCAGCGGTGCTATCTAAATATAGATTTTGAATGCGTTCTGCAAAACGTGTACAATGCGCATAAACCGTAGTATAGCCGTTTGGATGCTGTACATACAAAACCCAACCATAGCCCACCGATGAAACCCGAATTCTCGAGACAAAACCATCGGCACACGCATAAATGGGTAAATTGATTTTTCCTCCGGTGCG
>JAURHO010000265.1 GCA_030833265.1 Crocinitomicaceae bacterium
AGCCAATCATTTTGGCCGTCATTGTTTGGGGTAAACACATTTGGCAATTTGATTTTTGGCGTATTTGTGAGCGGCGTAATTCTTGGGTTTTGAGCAGGCGCAGCAGTTGCTTGTGCTTCTTGAACTGGGTTATTTTGAGAAGGAGTAGCAATTGGCTGATTTATTTGGCCTTGAGTTGGAATGACAACTGAAGTAGCTTGTGGTACGATAGCTGATGTTAATACCTGAACTTCTGTACTATTTCCTGGATAAGTTTGCGCGTCAAAATCAGGAACAAAAAGTTCGTCGTCTTTTATGTCAAAGCATCCTATTGCAGGCGGATCATAATAGAAAGTTTGATAAGTTGGTTTAGCAGGTGCTGTAGGGGTAATCTTTTTATTTTCTATTGGCTTTTTTGCTTTTTGAGGCGTTGTTAAATCTTGTTTTTTAGGCGTTGGTTTCTGTTTATCTAAAGATAAATAAACAGCTCCAGCTATAACAGCACATGCTGCAACACCAAGAAGTGTTTTAGTTAAAAGACTAAGACCAGTTTTTGCAACGCCGGCACCTAAATTGGCAGAAACAGCAGACCATATTGCAGGATCTACAGGAACCTGATGGTCCTGAAGGCCTTTGGCAAATAGTTCTTTAATGTTGTCTTGTTCAGTCATTGTCAATTTTTTCTAGGCGGTCTTTCAAATATGCTCGGGCTCGTAGATATTGGGTTTTGGAGGTGCTTTCAGAAATGCTCAGTTGTTGCGCAATTTCTTGGTGAGAGTAGCCTTCAATAGCAAAAAGGTTGAAGACAGTACGGTAGCCATCTGGCAGCGCCTGAACAAGTTTGAGCAGGTCGTCGGCCATGAGTTTTTCGGCGCTGTAGTCTTGGTGTGCCAACTTGTGCGAGACATCGTCTAAGGAGACGTCAGTGAGTAATTTCTTGTCTTTGCGCAGTTGGTCAAGACAGGTATTGACCGCAATTCTTTTGAGCCAACCTTCAAAAGCACCCTCCGATTTGTAATTGCCAATGTGGGCAAAAATTTTAACGAAGGCATCTTGCAAGACGTCTTGTGCGCGCATTTGGTCTTTTAAATAACGCAAACACACGACGTAAAGCTTGGGGGCATAGATGTCAAATAACGCTTTTTGAGCCTTCGGACGAGCAGCAATACAACCTTGTATGAGTTCTTGTTCATCCATGACTCTTAGCACTGACGTATATTATTTTGAAAAAGTTGCATGCGCAAAGCAAGATAGTTTATTTCTTTTAATTTAGTGGTTCAACCTAATGTCGATTTAAGCCATGAGATTCTTTATTTATCTATTTGTCATCTTTTTCAATGCAAATTTCCTTTTTGCCCAAAACGATTTAAAAGATTCATTTATTACAATTTCTAAAAATAAAGCTGGCATACCATTAATTATCGATGTACAACTGAACGACCGCTTGCAACTTGAGGTGATTGCATCACTTGAAACACGATCTAATAAAGCTCCAATAACGATTTACAACGGGAAAGAGGTTTATCAAATAATAGTTAAAAAACAAGTAGGAGACACGACAGTTTATGGCTTTCCTGCCCAAGACGCCGAGTGGCGGATCGCATATAATAAAGATTTTTCTGATGCCCGAGGTTGGTGGATCAATTACAACAAAAAAACTGCCGTTCGATATCCTATCCATTTAACAAATGCTTTTTATGAGCCAACCAATGAGGTAACAAACTACTCAGTAAATATGAGTGGTAAATGGAAGGTGCTGTTTCAGCCCGGAACGCCCAACGAAGAAATGCTGATTGGCGTATTTCAGCAAGAAATGAATGGGCGCATTTTCGGAAGTTTTTTAAGTGAAACCGGAGATTACCGGTATTTGCATGGTTATGCCGCAAATGGAAAATTGCATTTACAGACGTATACTGGCTATTGGGCCTTTGTGGTGGAGGCAGATTTAAATGGCAGCAATGAAATGACCGGGGTGTTCTACAGTGGAGGAAAATCAAGCACCCCATTTATTGCAACTAGAGATGAAACCGTTCAATTAAGAAATGAGGCAGAACTCACTTATTTGATCAAAAGAGATGAAAGGGTAGTGCTCAATAATTTGATTAAACTCAATGGTAGAAAAACCAATCTTGATTTTTCAAAAAAAGGACAAGTAACCCTGATTCAAATCATAGGAACATGGT
>JAURHO010000266.1 GCA_030833265.1 Crocinitomicaceae bacterium
TTTTGACTGGCCGACACGATCCAGCCTGTACAGTGGATCAAGCCATTGTGCTTAATCGCATGATTGATGGATCCAAGTTTGTCATATTGGAAGATGCCGCGCATTTGTCTAACATTGAGCAGCCAGAAGCATTTAATCGCGGCATTCGTGACTTTATTGATTCAGTCGATAACACTTTGTAGGAATGTATTTAAACATTAAAGCGCTATGTCAATGAAAAAAACAGACCTCTATAAAAACCTTGCCCTGACCACTGCTCAGCGCATGAAAAATGCTGCAAAGACACCAAAGCCAGGTACGGCAGAAGGTATTGCAAAAACTAAGAAAGAGCTTCAGAAAATAAAAAACTCAGTTCAAGACAAAGAGACGGAGGTCAAGCTCAATAAAATTTTAACAGACGCTGAGCTTCAATTCAAAAACTTAAAAGGAAATGTCACGGAAAAACAACTGATGGACATCCTTGAAAAGTACAAACAAGCCGACAAACTCATTGCCCTTTTTCACAAACAGGTGCTCATCGATCAGTACTCTAAAAAGTTGCAAGCCGGCATGAAACTCGTGACCGACAAACTTGAAAACTTATCTACGGTCTACCAAAGTCAATTGGCCAAAGCTAATGAGCACTATGACAACGACCAGTTGCCAATGGCTCAAAAAGTGCTCGGTGCGCCTGCCATGGAGAGTAGAAAAAATGAGCCAGCTGTGATTGAGTTGCAAAAGAAAATCACCTTCAAAGGTCAGTTTTTAGCAAAAAATGAAGGTGCTTACCGCACTTTGAAAGAAGGAAAAGACAAACAAGTTGCCCTAAAAGCACTAGAAGACGCACATAGTTTTGGCAAACAACAAGAAAGTTATTTGAAGGGAACGGAGTTGCCAAGGCTTCAAAAATCCATTGACTCCTTGAAATTGATCCTCAATCCAGTCAAGGCGCCCCTAAAAGATGCTGAGGTGGCTGCTACGCCGGCCGGCATTACCCTGAGCGCCCCTGGTGAAGCCGTTTCAGACGGTTCACAAGCTTTCAATGACCTACACCAAACTAGAAATGCTGCTGAAGAAAATCCATATCGCCAACAGCAAAATATCAAAACTGAAATCGATTACAAAAACTACTTTAATCAGCAAGCTGCTCAGGTCAGTAGTTATGAAACGGCTAGCCAATTAGCCCTCACTACGTCCCAACGCGAAGTACAGGCCAAGCAAAATAATCAAGCTCAAAACGAACTCCAAGACCAAGCAGCAAAAGTTGCGCAGCAAACCGAAGTGGCGATCAAACAACGCAACAACGAAGCCGATGCGCGCCAACAAGACAACGCTCAAAATCTTCAAGATTTTAAAGATGCCAAAGATTTCCAACATCAAGAGACAGTCAAGGAGGAGCAGCTCCGAGAGCAAGCAACCCTGGCTCAGTTCAATAAAGTACAAAATACCCGCGAATTGCAGCTCAAAGGTCAAGAACAAGCAGCTGAAGATAAATCCAAGGCCATGAATCAGCAAGCGCAGACTGTTGAATACACAAGACAGCAACAGCAAGCTTTAGCCGATCAAAACAGCGTGGCTCAACAGCAAAAAATCCAACAGACTGCTGAATCAAGAGTACAGCTCAAGACGACACCTAATTATCTGAAAGATGAAAATGGTGTGCTCTTCCCATCCAATTCCATGACCGAGAAAACGTATCAGATCAAAAATAAAGAAGGATTTGTTACTAAGGTTATTGTGAGAAGGGTAGTAGTGGATCCAAATGGTCATGGAGTTGTTTACGAGCAAACCACAGACGAGAATGGAAAAACTTATTTTACCCGTGACGCACAGGTTTGTACTGAGTATATTTGGTTCAATGAATCAACAGGAGCCAGCGTACTTAAAAAATAATTGATTCATGCAAGTTCATTTTATTGCAATTGGTGGCAGCGCCATGCACAATTTAGCTATTGCCTTATCCAGAAAAGGCGTACAAGTCACTGGTTCTGACGACGAAATTTTCGAGCCCTCGTTTTCCAGGTTAAAAAAACAAGGTATTTTGCCCGCTACACTTGGTTGGGATGCCTCGCGTATTCATTCAGGCCTCAATGCCGTTATCCTCGGTATGCATGCCCGAGAAGACAATCCTGAGTTGTTAGCTGCAAAAGCATTAGGGCTGCCA
>JAURHO010000267.1 GCA_030833265.1 Crocinitomicaceae bacterium
TTTTCAACCACTTAGCCAAATTACCCTCTGTCATGGTGGGCGAGAGGGCCGGCATTAAAATTTCAGTCGCCATTGCTGTATTTATACATTTTTTACCTCTACAACGTAGAACCTTATGACAATAATTTCAATATAATTTAGGTCTTGAATATCGGTTTTTACTTTAGCCCTGCGAACGGTTCCATCAGTTTGTAATACAAAAACAACTTCATCAAGATCATCAATATTTTTTATTGGTTCTGCTCCTTCAATTGGCTGATCTTTTTTGTCGGCTTTTGCTTCCTGCTTTTTATTCTCTTTTCCAACAGCAGCTGTATCGCTTCGATCGCGGGTTGTAACAGCATTAATAGGTATGGCCAACACCTTGCTATGTGTATTGGTTTGAATGTCAGCATTTGCACTCATACCTGGCCTGAATGGAAATTTTTTTGACGTTGATGGATCAATGAGATCAGCATAAGATTCAGGCATCAACCTGATTCGAACCTCGTAATTTGTAACATCCGAAGAAGTTGTCATAGTTGTACCGCCAACGCCACGATTCGTACTGGATATCTGTGTGACAATGCCTTTGAACTTTCTTTTTGTATAGGCATCAACTTCAACGAGTGCAGTATCTCCAATATTAACCTTGGGAATATCGTTTTCCCCAACATCAACTCTTACTTCAATGATACGCATGTCAGCAATACGCATGATTTCTGTTCCAGCCATCATTGAGTTTCCTACAACACGCTCCCCTTTCTTTACATTCAACATTGAAACAACACCGCTCATGGGAGCCATGATACTTGTTCTTCCTAAATCCTTGTTGGCACGATTCAAACTTGCCCTAGCACTTTCAACGCCTGCTTTTCCACTTTTTATAATTTGCAATGCAGCGTTGTAATCTGCCTTGGTTGTTTGATATGTATTTTCAGCCTGTTCAAATTCCAACTTTGAAATAACCTTCTCTTGAAATAGTTGCTTTTGGCGCTGGTATTGGCGATCCGCCTGTTCCATCCTGGCTTTAACTGCAGCCAATGAGGCTGAAGCATTTTCAACTTGAGCCAACTGCTGATTAACACCTGCTGCAGCTTGATCACGTTGTGTTGCATAAATATCTGCATAAACCATTGCCAACAACTGACCCTTTGATACACTATCCCCTTCTTTCACAGTGAGCTGAACAATCTCGCCTGAGATATCTGGACTGATTTTCAATTCAATTTCAGGATACACTTTACCACTTGCAGTAACAATCTCGGTTATGTCTTTGAGGCTAACTTTTTCTGTGGATACTTTTGTGCCTTCTTCCTTTCCAATTACGCCCACCTTTTTCAAGACTAGCAATAAGATTACCAATGCAGCAATGCCCGAAATAATCCAAATCCATTTTTTATTCATTGTAAAACGTTTGTCTTTTATTGATAATAATTATAACCTCAAACCCTGACCCTTATAGAATTCCAGCACTTTCATCCTGAACACGAATTCATATTGTGAAACCACTTTATCTATTTTGGCTCGTGTTAGGTTATTTTGATTGGTAAGCCATTCGATGGTTTGCATCACACCCAATTCATATCGTTTTGATGCCAATTCAAATGACCTCTCTGCGGTTTGAACAGATTTTTGCCTTGCCATAAATGTTTGATATGCACCAGTTGCACTATAATATGCAGTGTAAATATCTTGCTTTAGTTGAAGCTTATCTCTTTCAATAACCAATTCTGCTCTTTTAATATCCAACTTTGATCGCTGGAAATTAGCCCTGGCTTGACCACCATTGAAAATGGGTATATTAAGTGAAAGGCCAATACCTTGACCAAATTGATCACGGAGCTGTTTTCCATAGCCGTCCCAATATTCACTAAAATTTCTTTGCTTAAAATTTACTTCAACCCCTTGTGAATAAACAGGCAATTGAACAACACCTTGCTTTACATAAGATCCTGTTTGCTGCTCACCTGTGAGACTAAAGCCTGTTGGCTTTTTAAGAAACTGATTAAAATTTGAGCTCAACTGTCCGAACGATGACAAAGATGGCTTCATCTGTGCAGAGGCAGCAAGTTGTGATTTTTCAGCTGCAGTTCTTCTTAGATCGTTGACCTTGATTTGAGGTTGTGACTTTAATGCTATTTCATAAACAGCATCGGGATAT
>JAURHO010000268.1 GCA_030833265.1 Crocinitomicaceae bacterium
TGCCTACAACCCAGCGACCGAGAAGTGGTACATGACAGGCAAGAAATGGCCTAAATTGTTCGAGGTGAGCTTTAAGAAACCTACGGTGTAGTTAATAATTACTAATTACTAATTACTAATTACTAATTACGAGTTACGAGTTTGGGGTTCATTCGAGGCCGCAAATTTGCTCAGCAATTACATTCATTAAAAACTAGTCATTAGTCACTAGTCATTTTCACCGTTCAACAAGAACCCCTTCTTCCACGCGGACCACTCTTCCTGGGAATTTGTTGACCATGTTCATGTCATGTGTGGCCATCAACACCGCAGAACCTTCTTCTTTGGCCACAGCAATCAACAGGTGCATGATGTCTTCAGACGTTTCTGGGTCAAGATTTCCGGTGGGCTCATCGGCCAAAATCAACGCGGGTTTGTTCAATAAAGCGCGTGCAATGGAAATGCGTTGCTGCTCACCACCCGATAGGGCATGGGGCATGGTGTTGGCTTTCTTTTCGATGCCCACCAATTGCAATACGGCCATGGCGCGTTTCTGCATAAGTGTTTTGTCTGACCATCCTGTAGCGCCGAGTACAAACAGTAAATTATCCATTACGGTTCGGTCAGTGAGCAGTTGAAAGTCTTGAAAGACAATGCCAATCTTACGACGAAGCATAGGCACATCCTTCTTTTTCAGTTGCAATAAATCAAATCCTGCCACAGTCCCTGTTCCTTCGCTAAGGGGCAATTCACCATAAATGGCTTTAAGCAAAGTACTTTTCCCGCTCCCTGTCCGGCCAATCAAATACACGAAGTCTTGAGGACCCACACTGAATTGTAGACCTGAAAGTATGGTCGTGTTTTGTTGACGAATGATGCCGTTTTTGATTTCAATGACTTTTTCCATGGACAATATTTGATGTAAAGGTCTTAAATCACGCTACTTTCAAGGCGCAACCTCAAAAATTATCTTAACAGAATCAAGTGTAAAACTTTTAGAAAACGCTTCTGTAACCGAATACGACCGAAGTAATTTTACTAGCTTAAATACACATCTTATGACCAGGCTTCTGCTCATTCTAGGTTTGTGCGCCAACATTGCTGTTTTTGCGCAGACTTCAGAAAAATACAACAGTGAATATGCGGGCTTCTACCGTGCAGAGGAATTGTACGAAAAAGCGCAGTTTGCAGCAGCGCGCATGGAATTTCGTGCGTTCATTGATCAATTCGGTAAACCAAACGATCCCTTTTATGTCAAGGCGAGATACTATGAAGGGATTTCAGCACTAGAACTTTCAAACAATGACGCAGTCGCGCTGCTTGAAAAGTTCAATCTTGATTACCCAGAAAGCATCTACCACAAAGAAATCTATTTCCGCTTAGGTAAATTTTTCTACCACAAACGTGACTTCAATGATGCATTGATCTGGTTCAATCAGTTGAGCGCAAAGGACATAAACACAGAGGACCGCCCTGAATATTTGTTCAAATTGGGCTACGCCAACTTCCAGGAAGCGAACTATGACGCAGCAAGGAATGCCTTCCATGACATCAAAGATGATTCTACCCAGTACAGTGCTCCAGCCTTGTATTTCTATTCCCACATTGCTTATATGAACAAGGCCTATTCAGTGGCGGAAGCAGGATTCATTAAGTTGAAAGACAAAGCACAGTACGCCTCCATTGCACCGTATTACCTTGCACAAATCTATTACTTGCAAAATGACTACAAACGAGTCATTGAAATTGCACCCAATGTCATGGATACCTCTAAAGTTTTCAATCAAAATGACATGAATCACTTGGTGGGAGATTCCTATTATCGTGAAAATAGATTTGCAGAGGCAGTACCTTACCTTGAGGCTTACAATAAAAATGCACAAACTACTCGGGACGATGATTACCAATTGGGGTATGCTTATTACCGTTCTGCGATGTACGATAAAGCGGCGAAGTTGTTTGATCGTGTGGCGAATGGTAAAAAAGATAGCTTGGCGCAAGTGGCGCTGTACCACACGGCTGAGTCACGAATGAAGCAAAACAACTTGTCATCTGCAAGGTCGGCATTTGGCGCAGCGGCAGCGATCAATGTTGACCCCGTCATTCAAGAAGACGCGCTTTACAACTTTGCTGTGCTTTCTTACAAGTTGGA
>JAURHO010000269.1 GCA_030833265.1 Crocinitomicaceae bacterium
CAAACCAACCAATGTAGCCAACTGGTTACCAGGGTGGTTGTATGCTACTACTTTATCAGATGAGATCGTTCCGTAACCAGAAAGATCAAGCTTCTCACCGATCACACCGATCTGTTCAGTCAACTTCTCGTCAACTGTCAATTTAGCATCGTAAGGAAGTGCCTTAAGCGCTTCGATAGAATCCGGTCTTTTCTTCAATGCGATGTCTACCAACGATTGAACAAGAGCGCGGTAACCGTCGTTCTTAGCAACGAAGTCAGTTTCACAGTTCAAAGTAAGGATCACACCAGCTGTACCATCAGCAGTTGCTTGCGCAAGAATTACACCTTCTTTAGCGTCGTTACCACCGCGTTTTGCAGCAATTTTTTGACCTTTTTTACGAAGAATATCGATAGCTGCTTCGAAATCACCATTGGCTTCAACCAAAGCGTTCTTACAATCCATCATACCTGCACCAGTTTGTTGGCGCAATTTGTTTACATCTGCAGCTGTAATAGCCATTTTATAAGAGTTTAAATTGTGAATTATTCTGCGCTTTCTGCAGTAGTCTCAGCTGTAGCTGCTTCTGCAGGAGCTTCGTCTTTGTCAGTAGCTTTTAAGTTCTTACGCTCTTCTAAACCTTCTTTGATAGCGCCACAAATTGCGTCGATGATCAAGGTGATAGATTTAGTGGCGTCGTCGTTAGCAGGAATAGGGAAGTCAACTAATTTTGGATTTGAATTGGTATCAACCATTGCAAAAGTAGGGACATTCAAACGACGTGCTTCAGCTAATGCGATGTGCTCTTTCAAGATATCAATGATGAAGATAGCAGCAGGCTGACGCGTCATGTCTGCGATAGAACCGAAAGTTTTTTCGAGTTTCTCGCGTTGACGGCTTTTGAAAAGTTTTTCACGTTTGTTAAGGGTATCCCAAGTACCATCAGACTTCATTTTGTCGATGAGGGTCATTTTGCGGATAGACTTACGTGTTGTTTGAAAGTTGGTAAGCATACCGCCAGACCAACGCTCAGTAACGAATGGCATGTTTACTGCAGCTACGCGCTCAGCAACGATATCTTTCGCTTGTTTTTTTGTAGCAACAAAAAGAACTTTTTTACCTGATTTTGCAATTTGCTTCATAGCAGCACATGCGTGATCAAGGTGAACAAGTGTTTTATTTAAGTCGATGATATGGATTCCTTTCTTCTCTTCGAAGATGTAAGGAGCCATAGCAGGATTCCATTTACGCTTTAAGTGACCAAAATGTACACCTGCGTCAAGGAGATTTTCAAAAGTTAATTTAGACATATTGTGTTTTTGTTTACGTTCCTAAAAATTAAAAGCAACACTGTAGGGGCAATAAAGCAGGTACTGCAGTGCTTGGATGCTAAACGAGTTCTGTAACGGATTAACGTTTTGAGAACTGGAATTTCTTTCTTGCTTTTGGTTGTCCTGGTTTCTTACGCTCAACCATACGTGGGTCACGGGTCATGAGACCTTCAACTTTCAACATTGGTTTGTAGTCAGCAGAAACTTCTACAAGCGCTCTTGAAATACCAAGACGAATCGCTTCAGCTTGTCCGTTGATACCACCACCTACTACGTTTACTTTCACGTCATATTGACCTTCAGTACCTGTAAGGGAAAATGGTTGATGAACTTTAGCTTGAAGAAAGTCAATTGGGAAAAATTCAGTCATCTCACGTTTGTTGATAGAGATGTTTCCTTTTCCTTTAGTTAAATAAACGCGGGCTACCGCAGTTTTTCTTCTTCCTAATGCATTAATGACTTCCATACGATTTATTTGAGAGTATCAAGATTCAATAATTCAGGTTGCTGAGCCTCATGTTTGTGAGCAGCACCTTTATATACTTTTAAGTTGGTGTAAAGTTGACGACCTAAAGCATTTTTAGGAAGCATACCTTTAACCGCTTTTTCAATTAAGCGCTCAGGATGGTTTTTGAGCATGTTTTCAGCAGACGTGAAACGCTGACCACCTGGGTAACCAGAGAAGTTGATGTATTGTTTGTCATGAAATTTGTTACCAGTGAAAACAACTTTTTCGCAGTTAATCACAATAACATAATCGCCACAGTCTACGTGTGGAGTGTAATACGCTTTGTTCTTACCACGAAGAACAG
>JAURHO010000270.1 GCA_030833265.1 Crocinitomicaceae bacterium
TTAATTGGTTTGAATGGGTGTTTCTACTGTTGAGGATCCTGTGATAAATTGCAGGACCTTCTGAATGTTTGAGCGGTCTTTTTCGATTTCTGCCAGTAGCAAATACATTGTTCCTAATTCTTGATTGTCAAGGGTTTGAACAAATGAATTGATCATCTCTAAAATCGTTTCGCGCTGCGTGTCCTTTGTCCCATCTGATGACTGGTCTAAGGACTTTTCCCCATCGGTTCCAGCCAGAAAATTAAAGGCTGTTCCTACGGGTGAATTGGTAAAGAACTTCGCTAAGCCTGGTAGCGCCATTCCAATAATGTTGGAATAATACTCCACCTGCTTTTTTGCCTCTAGGGAGTTTTGCATGTCCTGAACTTGAAACTCTAGCTCTTCATTGATGGCTGTCATGCGCTGTAATTCAGAACTCAGGCGTTCAAGCTCTCGGCTTCTTTCCATTTCTGAGAACTTGCGCTGCACCAGCTCATTTACTTCGGCTTCTCCCAAACCACTGTATCCTGCAAGGGACTTTGGGATTTCCTCATCGACATCCGTCCATTCGAAGATTTTAGCCCAGATGAGCATACCCGTATCAACATCCTTGAATTCAACTTTTACCTTATCAGGGTTTTCAGATTTATCATAGCTACGCACCAGTTGAGAAAAATTCTCAATCACCGCCTGATCAATGCTGTTTAGGCGCTTACCATTTCGGTAAAACATGGCATTAAACGTTACTTTGTTGTGTCCCTGTTTTGGGAAGGTTTTGATCATCTTCTGACAAACCTCGATCACATGATAAATCTTTCTTTTTTTCATTCCTTGACGATTTGAATAAATTCGATGATGGGAAAGTATGTGGTTTCCCTCGGTAGCTCAATAGACACTAGTCCGCTGAACTCTTCGAGCCCTTCTGTTCTGCGCTGCCCGCTACTGATCTCCACACTATTGGTATCAGACAAAATGCGCGTACCAATCGGAAGAACGCGGCTGTTGGTCAAAAGCAAGTACTCGTTGTAAGCCTCAATGTGGTATTGCAATACCCCAGGCTGTGTAGTCACCGTTTTGAAGCCTTGCAATTCAATGTTGATTTCTCGCTGTTTGAACTGCTGTTGCACATGGTTCAGGTGGTCGTACATGCTGCTTTGGTTTTAGTAGTTTGACCTTCTTTGTCAGTGCAGCGCAAATACAAATTCACCCGGTATGGCTTAAACGCCTCACTCAACTGCTCATCTACATACACTCCGCTTACAATTTGACCTGGGTGCAACTGAACTTCTAGCTGTTGAAAGTCCTTCGCAGCAAGCACTTCATGTTTCAAGGAGGCCGTAATGGCTTCTTCTTTCAAACTGTTAAATGATGCACTCAGCCTACCAAGTGTTGTGTTCATAAGTGCTGGTGGCATGACACCAACCATCGAGAGCTTAAAGCCAGTGCAGCAAGTTAAATAGGCCGGAATCTTATGCTGAAACTTTAAAATTTCACCGGCATGCTGCACCCTTAAACTGATGATCTGATAGCGTGTGACTGCCATACCTTAGCTTGGTTCATTGGTTAGCCACAAATAGATTTTCACTTCATACAAATAACCGCTCTGGACCTTTCTTGCCTGCATGAGTTGCAATTTAGCCTCGTTGTTTGCAAACGCTTCTTCACCACCATCTGTGAACTTGCCCTCAATGGCCGAGCCACCAGCTTCCAAGTGCTCCTCAAAGAAGAAAAACTTCTTGTTTGGAGCAACTTGGTGACCGCTAGTGATTAACTTGACTTCATGTGCATCCTCAAAGACCTCTTGATTATTCACCCTAAGTCCGAGCAAAGCCCCAGATAGCAACAAGTCATCGGGAAGCGAGACATAGACCCCACGAATTCTGGCGTATTGCTTATCGGTTTGGGCATTGATGCGCACTGATTCTCCAAAATCACTGACACGCACCCTGATTTGCTGAAACTTATGGTTTTTCATCTCGATTCAGAATTAGGCTTTAATAACAGCTGTGCCGCGAAGGATTACTTTTAAGAATGTATTCTCAGGTGCATTGGCAGCCCACTCCAAATTCAGCTCAATGGATTGCTGGTCGCGGATGATTTTTGGGTTGTCCA
>JAURHO010000271.1 GCA_030833265.1 Crocinitomicaceae bacterium
TAGGTATGCTGAGCGACTCTCGATTGCCCTTGGCCGTTAAAACGTTCAAAAAGGATTTGATTGTTTTTGACGCTATCGTCATGCCGGAAAACACCCCTTTGCTAACACTAGCCGTTAACTGCGGATGCGAGGTAGTTCGCGGCAGAGAAATGATGCTCGGACAAATATCAAAAATCGTTGACTATTTTTTTTCACCCTAAAGACAAACAACAAAACTGGAGACCACTATGAAATTAAATAAAGTAATTGCAATATCTGTCTTAAATTTAGTAATAGGTTCAGCCTATGCACAACCTGCAGATACCGTTTTCATCAATGGAAAAATAATATCGGTCGATGACAAAGGCGCAATACACCAAGCACTTGCAGTTCGTCAAGGACGTATTGTTGCAGTTGGAAAAACTAATTCGATTAAAAAATGGATTGGTTCACAAACCGAGGTCTTAGATCTCAAAGGAAAAAGTGTCATACCTGGTTTGATTGACTCACACATGCATGGTATTCGTGCAGCGCTGAGTTACAGCACCGAAGTACATTGGTTCGGTCTCTCAACCATTGATGCAGCTTTAGATAAAGTCAAACAGGCTGCTTCGCGCGCAAAACCTGGAGAATGGTTAATCGTCGCGGGAGGCTGGACTGAAGAACAGTTCAAAGAAGGGCGCAGACCCACCCAAGCCGAACTTTTACAAGCCGCTCCAAATAATCCGGTTTATGTGCAATGGATGTATGAATGGGTCATGCTCACGCCACTTGCGTATCAAGCTTTAAATATTCAAAACGAAGCTGACCTTCCCGCTGGGGGCAAATTTATTCGCGATGAGGCTGGGAAGCCTACGGGCGCAATTGCTGGCGGCGTTGTTCCTTTATTTGACAAATTACCAAAGCCAAGCTTCGAACAAAAGATAATTGGTACGACCAAATTCTTTAATGAACTCAATCGGGTTGGTGTTACAGGGGTCATAGATCCAGGTGGATTCAATATGTCTCCCACAGAATACGCCCCTTTATTTCAAGTCTGGAAAAACAAACAATTAACTGTTCGTGTGAATTACAGCTACTTCGCGCAAAAAAAAGACAAAGAGTTCGAAGAATTTAAAGAACTAACGCAGTTACTACCCATGGGATTTGGTGACAACATGTTGCGCTTCAATGGAATAGGCGAGCGCGTGACTTTTAGCATGTACAACAATGACAAAGCGACGCCAAATGACCAGGAAAAGTTCTACCAAGTAGCACGATGGGCTGCACAAAATGGCTTAACACTCACCCAGCATTGGCAGGAAAACGCATCCGCAGATTCTTTACTTCAAGTACTTGAAAAAGTAAATCAAGAGTTCCCAATTGCCAAGCTACGTTGGTCGATTGCCCACCTTAACAACGGCACAGCTTCAACCTTTGAACGCATGAAAGCGTTAGGTGTCGGTTGGGCTATGCAAGACGCCATGTACTTGGATGGAGATAAAACGCTACACAAGCATGGTGAAAAAGTCCTAGAACGTATGCCTCCAATCAATACAGCCCTCAAAATGGGTTTACATATTGGCGCCGGTACAGATGCACATAGAGTTGCTGACTACAACCCATTCATTGCACTGCGATGGATGTTAGATGGTAAATCTGCATCTGGCAAAAAACTTCGGGGAACGGAAGAAATTCCTACGCGCTTACAAGCACTCCAAATGTATACATTAGGTAGCGCATGGTTAGCGCATGATGAAGCAAATCGTGGCAGCCTTGAAGTTGGTAAGTGGGCGGATATAGCCGTGCTAACTGATGATTATTTGACGGTTCCATTGGATCAAATTGGTCGAATCCATTCGACCTTGACTATGGTCGGTGGAAAAATCGTACATAGAGATTAATGGAATATTTTTAAAAAAAACATAGAGACAAGACCATGCCTTCAACCCAATCTAGACCCCTACGTATTGGCATCTTAAGTAGCGCCAATATCGCCAAACAGTTCGTACGAGATGTTTTAGGTAGCCCATTCGTACAAATAGATGCAGTGGCAAGCAGGCAACTTTCCAAAGCGAAAGAATTTGCAAACCAATTTGGCATCGCTCGTACGATGGGAAGTTACGAAG
>JAURHO010000272.1 GCA_030833265.1 Crocinitomicaceae bacterium
AGTACATTAGCACCAGGCACTAGGGTTACTAACTGGCCAATAATGTTGGCGATGTAAGTTTTGCCCAATCGACGAGCTAGCGCAGCGCAAACGAAGCGATACTTGGGATTGTTGACTGCGTTGATTAGTGCGATTTGGGGACGGTTGATGGTTTCCCAAATATTCAACAATTTAAGGTAGTTGGTAATCGGCAGTTTAATAAATCTTTTGGCTGGATCAAACTCGGTAATGGCGTCGCAGTTGACGTCGGGACGTGAGACTACGAGCATTAGACGCCTTCTCCACTAATCAGCTTTTGCACAAGCTGTGAGTACTTTGATCCATCCAAGCCTTCATTGATCTGCACGTTGACCTGCTTTTGAGGACTTGTGCCGGACCTGATCTTTTCCAGTTGGATTTCTTTGTCCAATAAATCCATTGACATTTTATGTGAAAGTGCCAATAATTCAGCAATGTCTTTTTGCGACCCGGTTCCAGCCTCCTCCAGCTCGGTGAACTTTTGCTTGATAAGGGCGTCCATGGCACGTCGCATTAAAAATCGGTTATTATACCCTGAGTCAAAAAATACACTATCAATGTACTGTTTGACCTCACGGCGTTTTAAGTAGTCGGCAACGACCTCCACATCAAGATCAAGTTCGGCGGCCACTTGTCGTGGGTCATTGAGTTGTAGGTAGCAATTGGCTACTTCCAGGGCTTCCGGGGCAATCTTAACAGTTTCGGCAGGTAGGTTTTGAGTCATGGTGGTATCCTTTTGTGCTATTATATACCGTTTGGGAAGGTTGGGGCAAGTGGAAATTTTTGGGGGAGGTTGGGGCGGTTTAGGGTCACGCGGCGCGTGGATTTCATGCGCACCTTATGCTGTTTCCAAAAAATCCCAAATAGGCCGCGTGTGGGAGGGTCCCGTGGCGTTGGCGATATTATAGGTCTAATAACCGCCCCTGTCAATAGGGGTTTATCCCTATGTTGTATTTACGCACACACTTGTTTTTTCTTTTCTTTTGCGTTATAATAATTCCATCGCAACAAGGAAATAAACGAAATGACAAAAAAAGAATTTTTAGATGCAGTTGGATTTGCCGCTTGCATTGCCTTGCCTTTCGTGTTATACTTCGTGTTTGTGATGAAACCTTGATTCTTTAACCCTTGACCTTTCAGGAGAAAATTATGACTGCAAAAGCTGTTAACTATACCGCAGAACAAACCGCTAAAATGGTTGCTGATTACCAAGCGGGTGTGACTGTTGAATCCATCGCTACTGCTTTGGGTAAATCTGTTCGCTCTGTTGTTGCTAAACTTTCACGAGAAAAAGTTTATGTAGCAAAGACTTACACCACTAAAACTGGTGAAGCTGTTGTTAAGAAAGATGCTCACGCTGATTTTATCGGTGAAGCATTGGGCTTGACTGAAGCTGATACCGAATCGCTCACTAAAGCGAATAAGGTAGCATTGGCAAAGATTGCCGATTTTATCAGGAACGAAAAAGCCTGATAGATTGTAGGGGCTTTATGCCCCTACTCTTTTTTGTGCTATAATAGGCACACTAGGAGAAAATAAAATGACTGACTTTGAAATTGTTAAAAATTATATAGATACAAAATATGCGGGTAAGCCTTATGCTATGCGTAATGGCAATAATTGCATATGGGTAAGCATGGGCTTATGCGATATGTATTTTATTTTGCGTGATAGCAAAATTGTAGACATTCAGGTAGACTGATTACAGAAACCAAAATGAATACTTTGGTTTCCAGAGGCGCCAATTATACCATGTATAATTGGCGGGTGTCAATAGGTATTTCCCCTAATGTTGTATTTTTACACACTTGAACTTTTTGGGTTTTTTCTGTTATAATAAAGACATGATGACAAGACAAGACAAGATCGCAATTGTGTTCGGTATGAATGGGCATTATTATGATGCTATAATGAATCGTTGCCCTTCATGGGTTTGGACTGATGAAGATTTTGATAAATTGTCTTCAGGTTTTTTTAGCTTCTTTTACAAAGAGTCTATTATTCAGCGATGTGAAAAAATTAAAGATTATTACGTTAAAAACCCAAAGATAATTCCAAGTGAATG
>JAURHO010000273.1 GCA_030833265.1 Crocinitomicaceae bacterium
AGTTGGTTGGCACAAATGGAGGCAACCGGCTATGTTTTTTACGATGAAAACGGAAATTCCGCTGATTGTCTCGATCTTTTAATGGCTCGGGGCATCAATAGCATTCGCTTGCGTGTTTTTGTGCATCCTAGCTCTGATAAAACCAATGGACACTGTAGCCCTGAAGAAACTGCTGTTATGGCCGCAAGGGCGAAAGCAAAAGGCCTTGAGGTGCTGCTCGATTTTCATTACTCCGATACTTGGGCTGATCCTGCACATCAGACAAAACCAGCTACTTGGGCTTCTGTGCCTTTTGCTGCACTGAAAGATTCTGTTTACGCCCACACTTACTATACCTTGAATTTACTCAAGCAGGCAGGTGTTACGCCGAAATGGGTGCAAATTGGCAACGAGATTCCGTCTGGAATGCTTTGGCCGAGTGGGCACATCAATAATCCACAGCAATTGGCTGAACTGATCAATAGCGGTAATCAGGCGGTGAAAGACATCGACAACAAGATTCAAACAATTGTTCATATCGACCAGGGCAATGACAACGCGCGTTTTCGTTGGTTTTATGACTTAATGCAGCAAAACGGCGCGCAGTTCGACATCATTGGTGCTTCTTATTATCCTTATTGGTTGGGCTCAGACTACACCGCAACCATTGCTGATCTTGGTAATAACCTTCAAGACATGGTGACGCGCTACAACAAACCCGTCATGGTGGTTGAAGTAGGTGGAGATTACTGGCAAGTTGCCAATTCAAAAGACTTACTTGTTGCTACACTTGCGGCAGTTCAAGATGTGCCTAATCAGATGGGACTCGGTGTGTTTTATTGGGAGCCGCAAGGCGCAAAACCTTGGAGCGGTTATCAGCTCAATTGTTGGCAAGACAACGGGCGCCCCTCGCCTGCTCTAGATGCATTTTTGTATTAATCTAAACGAATGGAGTTTCACCAAAAATAAATGATTGATTCTTATAAATGATTGATTCTTAATTCTCTTGCTTATTGAAAAGTCTATAATCCTATGAAAAACGCAATCATTTTAATTTTCATTCTTTTTTCCCTTTCATCTTGGGCGCAATTGAACCGCACTTTGTTCAATGACAATTGGGAGTTTTATCTGAAACCTTCAGACCCTGCTACCATTGTGAATTTACCGCACACACCCAGATTAGAACCCTTAGTAATGAAAGGTCAGTTTTTGGGAGAAGTCGTTTACAAAAAGTACTTCAACTATAAGTTGGAACCTGGAAAACAACTCTTTATCGAGTTTGAAGGCGCGATGCACAAAGCAAAAGTGCGTTTAAATG
Source organism: Crocinitomicaceae bacterium (assembly GCA_030833265.1). GTDB lineage: Bacteria > Bacteroidota > Bacteroidia > Flavobacteriales_D > Crocinitomicaceae > UBA952. The sequence continues at coordinate 1,298 of JAURHO010000273.1, forward strand.
GTCAAGAAATTGGTTCGCATGTTGGCGGATATTTGCCATTTAGCCTTGATTTAACTGCTGCCCTAAAAGATTCTTTTAACCTATTAGAAGTCGTTTTAAATAACCAAGAGGACCCGACTATTCCACCCGGCAAACCGATTAAAGACCTCGACTTTTATTACCATGCAGGCATCTACCGCAACGTTTGGCTCCATGAAGCTGGGGGCATTGAATTAAAAGCACCCTATTTTCAGACTTTACAAGTAACGGGGCAAACGGCAACGGTTCGCATTGATGTCGATGTGAAATTTGACAGCGAATTTTCAAAACTCCCGATTGTGGTGAAGGCTAAATTAGGTGCAAATACCTTTAGTCTAAAGCCGGTAAATCAGGTGTTAGACTCAACAAATTACCTGTCTTATTTTTCAGAAAACAAATTGATGTACCCTACTCTGTGGTCCATTGACAAACCTCATTTGGAAACACTTGAAATTTATGCCATTCTCAAAGGCGACACACTGGCTCGGCAAACACTAAAGGTTGGGATCCGAAAAGTAGAATTGAAGCCCGATGGCTTTTATCTGAATGGTCAAAAAACGTTTTTAAGCGGAACCAACCGTCATCAAGAATATCCTTATGTGGGCTATGCTGTACCAGATAACGCACAATGGCGCGATGCTTACCTGATCAAAGCAGCAGGTTTTAATTTTGTGCGCTTGTCTCATTATCCACAAGCACCAGCTTTTTACGCTGCCTGTGATGAGCTCGGGATTATCGTCATGGATGCCAT
>JAURHO010000029.1 GCA_030833265.1 Crocinitomicaceae bacterium
GAGGCGTAGTTATTGGCGCCTTTAGGAAAACTTTATTTCTTCTTATGATATCCCAAGATTCAGGACTGATTCCGGCTGTGTTTCCAGAAAGATAGACTCTTTCTCCAATTTCAATTTCATCATAAATTAGTTGTGCACCAGCAGCTTTTAATACAGAAAGTGTAGCATCCATTATTTCTGGACCTATTCCGTCCCCCTTTGCAATCGTAATTCTCGTCATAAAAGTCAATTTTATTGCAAAATTGGAAATAATATATCATATACATTTATTTATACATTTTATGATTTACATAAATATAAGCGCACAAAAAAAGCCATCCGAAGATGGCTTTTGAAAAAATATGTGAGTTGGCTTATGCCAAAACTTCTTTAACGAGGTCAGCAGCTTCTTGGAGTTGAACTGCAGAGTGAACGTTTAGACCAGATTCGTCGATGAGGCGTTTTGCTTCCTCGGCGTTGGTACCTTGCAAACGCACGATGATTGGAACTGGAATTTGTCCGATGTTTTTGTAGGCATCTACGATACCTTGAGCAACGCGGTCACAGCGCACGATTCCTCCGAAGATATTGATGAGGATCGCCTTTACATTTGGATCTTTAAGAATGATGTGGAAAGCTTTTTCAACGCGTTCTGCATTGGCAGTTCCTCCGACATCTAGGAAGTTTGCAGGATTACCACCAGATAATTTGATGATATCCATAGTGGCCATTGCTAAACCAGCTCCGTTTACCATACAACCTACATTTCCGTCAAGCTTAACAAAGTTAAGACCTGCTTCATCGGCTTCTACTTCTGTTGGATCTTCTTCTGATTTATCGCGCAGGGCAGCAAGATCTGGATGACGGAATAAACCGTTGCCGTCAAGACTTACTTTAGCATCAACTGCAATGATTTTATCGTCTGAGGTTTTGAACAATGGGTTGATTTCAAACATTGACGCATCAATTCCTTCATAAGCTTTGTAAAGCGCAGGAACAAACTTGACCATGTTTTTGAATGCATCACCTGAAAGGCCAAGGTTGAAAGCAATTTTTCGGGCTTGGAAACCTTGAAGACCTACGCGTGGGTCGATGAATTCTTTGAAAAGTTTTTCAGGAGTGTGCTCGGCAACGTGCTCGATGTCCATTCCACCTTCAGTAGAATAGATGATGACGTTACGTCCAGACTCGCGGTCTAGTAATACAGACATGTAAAACTCTTTCACTTCTGTTGGACCAGGATAATAAACATCTTGTGCGATGAGCACTTGATTTACTTTTTTACCTTTTCCGTTGGTTTGGAGCGTTACTAAATGACCACCAAGAATGCCAGCCACTTTTTCTTCTACTTGGTCGATGCCCTTAGCAAGTACAACACCGTTTGAGCCAGTTTCTTGAACTGTACCCTTACCGCGTCCACCAGCGTGGATTTGTGCTTTCACTACATACCATGAGGTACCAGTTTCTTCTGTTAGTTTTTTAGCCGCTGCTAAAGCATCGGATACTTTGTCTACAACTATACCTTCTTGTACGGCCACACCGTATTGTTTAAGAATAGCTTTTCCTTGGAATTCGTGTAAGTTCATGCGATCAAATTTGCGCCGTAAAAGTACGTTTTTTTAATGAGTCTTTGTGACAGGTTCTAATTATTTTATCGAATTTGGTTTTTCCAAGAAGAGTCGATGTTGCGTGAGGCAAATGATTTCTTCTTGAAAGCCTGTACATCTTGCCAGATGGTATCGAGCGCAAAAACCAAAGCTCTTTCTTCTTCTTGCATGGCGTCGTTGAGCAATAGAGGATTTGAGAAATGATCTTTGACAAAATTGGTATCAAAATTTCCACTGCGGAAGGCGGGGTGCTTGAGAACAAATTTTCCGAAATCAAGGGTGGTTTTAACACCTGAAATTTGGTAGTTATCAATCGCTGCAATGCAACGCTCAATGGCTTCTTCGCGGGTTTTACCCCAAACCACTAGTTTGGAAATCATGGGGTCATAGTAAATTGGGATTTCCATCCCTTCCTCAAAGGCGTCGTCTACGCGAATATGACGACCAGACGGAATGCGGTAGCGCTTAAGGGTTCCGATGTCTGGCGTGAAACCGTTTATTGTATCTTCAGCATAAACGCGCACTTCTATGGCATGTCCGTTGATCTGAAGTTCGTCTTGTAGTTTTGGAAGGCGCTCGCCGCGCGCTACTCGAATTTGCCACTCAACAAGATCAAGCCCAGTGATTTCTTCAGTGACAGGGTGTTCAACTTGTAGTCGGGTATTCATTTCTAAAAAATAGAAATTGAGTTGCCCATCGATAAGAAATTCAACGGTACCTGCTCCTTCATAATTGCATGCTTTACAAACCGCAACGGCTGCTTCGCCCATTTCTTGACGAATGGCTGGCGTAAGGACAGCGCTTGGTGCTTCTTCCACTACTTTTTGATGGCGTCTTTGCACCGAACACTCGCGTTCGAACAAATAGACAACATTGCCCTGTTGATCTGCAAAAACCTGGATTTCAATATGGCGTGGTTGGTCTACGAATTTTTCAATAAAAACGGCGTCGTCACCGAAGGAAGAACGCGCTTCGTTTTGGGCCAACACCATTTGCTCTTCAAATTCGGCTTCATTGTATACCAAACGCATCCCTTTACCACCGCCTCCAGCAGATGCCTTGATCAAGATTGGGTACCCAACCTCAGCGGCAATTTTCTTAGCGGCACTGACATCGGAAATGGCTTCGTCAACACCAGGAACTAAAGGCACATTAAATGCTTTGACTGCTTGCTTGGCTGAAAGTTTGTCGCCCATTACTTCCATAGATTCTGGCGATGGGCCAATGAGCTTCACACCAGCGGCTTTTAGTTTTCTGGCAAAGCCAGCGTTTTCAGACAAAAAGCCATAGCCTGGATGCACGCCATCAACGCCTAAATCTTGACAGATTTGAATGATTTTATCTTGCTGCAGGTAACTTTCTGAAGAAGGACTTTTTCCGACATAAACTGCTTCGTCCGCCTCAAGCACATGAGGTGAATTGGCGTCTGCATCTGAATAGATGGCCACACTTTTGATGTCCATCTTTTTAAGGGTTCTAAGCACGCGTCGAGCGATCTCTCCGCGATTGGCTACTAGTACTTTTTTCATTTGTGGGTAAAGTTACAGGTTGTCTGTGTTTTTTAGGTTGGGGTTGACCTGATTTTTTTGGGCTTTTTACAAACAATTGCCTGATCTGCTTGACAACTGCTAATTCTGAAAAATGATTGAATTCTTCGTAATAAGAAACCCCTATGCCTTGTGTAAATGGACCTTGATTTTCATTGACGGAGTTGGTGTTGGATTGGTTAAAAGCTCTCACCCTAAAGTTATCTTGCACTTTGTATTCGATGTTGACATCGCCAATCATGGTATTTGTATTGATCTTGCCTCCATCACTGCCCGCTGCTGTACTGCGGTTCTCTACGCCAAAACTTCCGGTAATCACAAGTTTATCGTCAAGGAAACCTTTCGCAACGCCAAGTTCTACTTTACTTTCACCAGCGGCTACGTCGGAGCCGTAATCTACATTGAGTTTGTAGTTGTCCGAAAGTTTCCCTAGTGCGGCATTGATTTGAGATTCCAATAAGTCAAGTGCGGCAGAACCACCAGCCGATAAATTCCCTTTTAAGGGTTGGAATTTGCTGACCAAGAGCAAGGAGAAAAACTGGCGATTCAATTCATCAGGATCTGCCTTTACCCTATCTATGAGGGTTTTTCCGGTTTCTGAAACCCTTGGTGCAACAATATCAAAAGAGATTTTTGGCGAAAGCAAAGTCTCAGAGAGTTTGAGGTAACACAAAATTTCTTGATTCACAAGTGTGTTGTCCTGGATTTCCGGACTCAGTTCTAAAATAGAAGCGCGTTTGGCTGTGACCGTATTGATTTGAATGTCCGCATTATAAGGATCTCCGGTCCATTCGATTTTTGATCCTGCTGCGATATCAAAAGTTTGCTTGATTGATCCTAATGCAAAATTATAGCGGCTACCATTACTTATCACATACGGACCACTCATGGTGAGTTGGTCAAACTGATCGAGCTTGATATTTAAATCGCCCGCACCTTTTGCAATGATTTCATCGCCGGTTTGCTCATTGAAAATGAGCTTCATGTTGGCATCTGGCGTAATGTGAAAGTTGAGATCAAGGAACAAACCTGTGAAATCTAGACCTTGCTCATCAAGTTTTTGCTGCGCCCCATGCTCTACAAATTTCACAAAGTTATCTTCGTCGTCAATTTCAGACATGCCGTACATCGGGAAAATTACATCTGTACCTTTTCTGGTGGTGGCGTCTACGGTAATTTCTGTATTGTTAGCGGTTCCGAAAATATTGGCAGTTCCGCGGCCATAGGCTTTTCCGTAATAGACGTCTCCTTCCTTGTATTTCGTATTCAACAACAAGAAACGATCTATAGGCGACACTTGATTGGTGCGTGGATCAATTTTCTTGATGTCATCTTCAAAGTTGATTTGAATGTCGTAGTTCCATTTGTCAAATTGCTGGTGGTTAATGGCACTTGACAAATAGGCAATATTACCTTCTGGGTCCTTGATGGGCAAGTTATCTAGAAAGAAAGCGTCTTCGCTGACTTGGATCATACCCTCCAGCTGATAACTCACGCCGAGAAGCGCAACTTCTGCGCCGCCGTTCTGAAGTTTCAATTTACCAGTTAGTTTCGGATCTGAAGGGCTGCCTTTGACGCGCAACCTTCCATTTAATTTTCCTTTGATTCCTTTGATGACCTCAGGGTCCATGAAGGCATTGGCGAAGGAAATATCAGTCTGTTTAAAGTTCAATCCGAGGTCGAGCTCGTCTGTTTTGATATTATACAAACCATCAAAGTCAAAAGTGCGCTCATTGCGATACTGCAAAGTACCCTCGAGTAAAATGCTCTTTCGGGCATCACTCCAATCAGAATGCAACATGATATCACCGACCATCTGACCATCGATTTCAAACTGTTCAAGATTGGCATCAGCCAGAATATTGACATTGTTATTTGGTGTGGATAGCACACCCCATCCGCTAAAGCGACCACTTAATTGATTTGGAAAATCGAGTAAATTACTCAGTTCGTTCAAGTCTAAACCCATTACATCAAAACGCAATTGATCGCGTTCATTATCGGATAGACACCCATTTATTTTAATCAATTGGTAGCCTCGATTCAATTCAAAATTGGAAACATTGAGTTCGGTGGAAGATAATAAGATATCGGACTGATTGGCAATCTCCCATTGTACGCCATTGACAGTAAAAAAGGAAGGTTGCAAATTAAAATTCAGGATATCATCTGGCAAAAAGGTAGTCCGCCATTTGATTTCAGAAAAATCATTGGTCTGAGGATCCCAAGAAATAACGGCATCCAGAATGCCTTTGGCGCCCTCGTTTACAAATTTGAGGTCGTGGAAATTTGTAGAATCAGCATAAGAAACCAAAGCAATTTCTAGGCTGCCATGGGTGTTAGCGGCAGTTATTTGTTGATCAAAAACAATGTTGTCAAAACGAAATGCTTGGTAGGAAAGCGAAGGACTGCTTATTTTGAATGCTAGGTTTTCATTTTTAGAGTCAAAAGTTCCGCTGAAGCGTGAATTACTAGCAATGGTGAGGTCCGGAACAAAAATAGCCAGGAGGTCTTTGGCGTTTCTGACTTGAAGGTCAAAAGTGAAATCTGAACTGCTTTGCACTGCCACACCTGATTTAGGTTCCAAAGAAGGATAAACAATCGCCAAATGATGTAGTAAATCATTTGAAATGTGCTCAAAATCGATGTAACCGGCCACATTTAGATCGAGCATCGGGCTACTGAATTGCAAGAAAGTATTGTCGTTATTTTGGCTAAAATGCACCTGAGCAAGTTCAGTATATAAGCGCTCAGTAGCCTCCTGATATATGAGCTGACTAAACGACGCATATCCGCTGATATTTGAGAAAGAAGGGCCTTGAAGAGCGCCACGCAAATCAAAGGATAAGTGATCTTGCTCGCGTGCTCCAAAACCAAGTAAACTCAAGTCTGCATTGGCTACATTGAGTTCATATTGATAATTGATGGGACCAACTAATGAAAAAGCTAAATTGGCTTGCGCATTCAAATGTGGGTCTTTGATCTCTACCTTTGTTTGAAGTTGATTTTTAAGAATGGAAGCCTCCTGAATTTGAATATTTTGGTAGGTATAGTCTTGAAAAACTAAGGACTTAATTTGACCATCGAGCGCATTTAACGCATAGCTGCCATCGTTAAAGACACTTAACTTAAATTGAAGCGCTGCGTTTGTAGCCCCTAAGTCCGTTAAGCCTGCAAGCGGACCCAAATTGAAATTCTCGAGCCGCAATAGGGTCGTATCTGCTTGAACAGCACTCAGTGTAAAACCAGCTGCTTCTTGCTTTACACGAAGTGGAGCAAGCGCAAAATTACCGAGCTGTGTTTTTGCTTTTTGCACGCTCAAGCTAAAGTTGTCAAGCGCCCCATTGAAGGTCATATTTTTAAATTCGAAGAAATTCATTGCGCGAATTTCTGCTGGGATTTCAATAGAGGCAACACCTGTTGGCAATTGTAAACGCTCGAGGTCTTGAAAGTCAAGGTGTGCAAATTGCAACAACTCTTTGAACCTGAGCTGTTCTGTGGCTAATCTGAAGTCGGGGAGTTTGAAATTTGCACGCAACTTGGAGCGTTGGCCAAATTCAAGCTTAAATTGTGTGATAGAAAGGCGTTTCAATACATCTCGAACATTTCCAGCAACAGAAACCCGCTGTGTCATGCCTTTTAAATCAGGAACAAAATAACTCAGGTCTTGAAGACTCAAACGACTTTTCTGTAGGGCAACATCAAAAACAACCTTGTCATCAAAGTGCTCAAAATCTGTGAGTTGCTTCGTTTTTAGTGCCAATTTATTGAAGTAGATGCTGCTTTTTGGTGTTTTAATCAGCAAATGCTTGAATTGAATGCCTTGATCTGAGACCTGAAGTGTCGCCGCTAGGTTAGTTAATTGAAATCCAGAGCGCTCTTTAAAGCCTAAAGAGCGTATGAAAAGTTGGTGTTTTGAACCCGCACTTTTGATTTGATTGGCTGTTAAATGTAAATTTTTGAGTTCTATATGATCGTAATCTACGCCAAAATCAAGGGTGTCTTTTCGGAAATCATGGTAGGAAAAATTGATATCGGTAAGGAGGAGCTGGCTCAAAGATATCTCGATAGGTTTGGAAGATTTTTTGGCTTTTTGAGCTGGAGAAAAATAATCGATTAAAAATTGAAAATTATAGGTGCCATTTCCTGCTGAACGACTTAAATTTACACTTCCATTACTTAAACCTATCTCCTTTATTATTAGTTGTTTGCGAATGAGTTTAATTCGGTCTAAATTGACGTAAAGATGTGCTAAATGTAGTAGTTTTGCTTTTTGAAGATCTTGAATGAATATATTCTTTAGGTCAATGTGCTTAAACAACACAATATCAACCTTTTCTACTGATATTTTAGTATCTAATTCTCGGGAAAGATAAGCGGTTGCTTCGTTGGCTAGAAAACTTTGAACCGAAGAACTACGGATGGCAAAAACAAGCACAAAAACCAACAGCAAAAGCAGCTCGAATAATAGCGAGATGCACAGGCCCGTGATTTTAAGTACCTTTGTCATGTTTGTTACAAAATTAGCAATCTTTTGACAGCAAAAACCAAGATTATACTAGGGATTGAATCTTCCTGCGACGACACTTCTGCGGCCGTGCTTGTGGGCAACCAAATTCGTGCCAACATCATTGCAGGGCAAGCAGTTCACGAATCCTTTGGAGGTGTTGTTCCAGAACTCGCTAGCAGGGCGCATCAAGAAAACATCATCCCTGTGGTCAGTAAAGCGCTTGAAAGCGCTCAAATCAAGCTAACAGATCTTGATGCCATTGCTTTCACTCAAGGCCCAGGCCTCATGGGTTCGCTCACCGTCGGAACTAGCTTTGCAAAGGCTTTGGCATTAGCACTGCAAATTCCTTTGGTTGGTGTACACCACATGAAAGCACACATCTTGGCCCACCTCATCGACGACGCTTCAGATCACAAACCAAGCTTTCCATTTTTGTGCCTCACCGTTAGCGGCGGACACACCCAAATTGTCCAGGTTAATGCACCACTCGACATGCAGGTTCTGGGTTTCACCATTGATGATGCCGCCGGCGAAGCCTATGACAAAGCAGCTAAAATGCTTGGCCTTCCCTATCCTGGCGGCCCACTCATTGATCAGCATGCCCAATTAGGCAACCCTACCGCTTTTCAATTTGCCAAGCCACAAATTCCCGAGCTTAATTTCAGTTTCAGCGGACTCAAAACTTCGATTTTATACACCCTCCAAGCTGCTGAAAAGCAAGACCCTGACTTCAGAAAAACCCACTTAAACGACCTTTGCGCCTCCATTCAAAATAGCATTGTTTCTATTCTGTTACAAAAACTAGAAAAGGCTGTACAGCAAACAGGCATCAAAACAGTAGCCATCGCAGGTGGCGTTTCCGCAAATTCTGAACTGCGCAAACGCTTACTCGAGAAACAAACCAAAGGATGGCAAGTCTCGATTCCAAAAATGAGCTATTGCACCGACAACGCTGCAATGATCGCCATGGCTGGTTCTTTTTATTTAGCCGAAGGGCAAACAGTAGGGCAAGAAATTGTTGCGGATCCTCGCCTTAAATGGTAAGTCAGTAAAGAAATTCGAGCCGTTTTTTTTTGTAATTTAGGGCATTCAAAGGTTTTAATCCATGCGCGTTGCACTTCTTACTCTTGTAATCTTTTCTTTTATAAGCATTTGTGGTTTTTCGCAAGAAAAAATCCAATGGACGTTCAGCCTAAATGACTCCCGCTGTATTGAAGCAAAAGCGCAAATTGAAACGGGTTGGCACCTCTATTCAATGCATATAAACCCCGATGCAGGCCCCGTTCCTACTCAAATTTCTCTAGAGAAAAACAAAGCTTTTCAATTAACAGAAGCTTGGATGGAAAAAGGTGAGTTAATTGAAAAATTTGAGCCTAACTTCGGTGCAACCGTAAAATATTTTGAAAATCAATATAGCCTTTTTGCACCCGTTCACATCAAAAAAGCAAGTGTCATTAAAGGGGAACTCACCTATATGCTCTGCGACGACAAGCGTTGCTTACCGCCCAAAACAATTCCTTTTGAAATTGCCGTGACACCCTTCAAACCAGAAAAATCAAACTAATACCCATGAAAGTTTTCTTCCTAAGCCTCCTCTTTTTTGGCCTTACCCTGAGCGCCAATGCCCAAGACCTCATGAATCAATTTATAAAATGGTCTTATTCTGTTGAAAAAATTGACGAAAGCCACGCCAATATTGTTTTTAAAGGTGACATAACAGAAGGATATCATATTTTCTCATTGAAACATAATCCTGCAGATGCAGACGGCACTGGATTAGTACCAGAGTTCAATTTCAAAAAATCTCCTAATTACAAGCTTGTTGGGAAGCCTTTTGATATCGGCAAGCCAATTAAACATATTGACGACCTCGGAACATCGTATTACTTCGAAAAGAAAGCTACCTACAAGCAACAAGTAGAGATATTGACCACCGAAAAATTCAATATTGATTTTAGTATTAATTTCTTTCAATTATGTAATGCCGATGGATGCGTAGGCCCGTTCGATACCGATGGAAAAGTTAAATTAGCAGGCTTTACACCAAGTGCAACAGCCACTGTTACTGAAGCAGACACCAGCGATGTTGCAGCAAGCGCTCAAACCGATAAAGCACCAACCAATGTTGACCAAGCGCCGGCACCAATTCAGCAAAAGGACAAGAAAAAAGATTCGAACCTCGTTATTTTCATAGCAGGTTTCTTGGCTGGGCTCGTTGCACTCATTACGCCTTGCATGTTCCCCATGATTCCAATGACGGTAACTTTCTTCACGAAGCAATCTAAAACGCGTCGCGAAGGCATTTTTAAAGCGTTAGTTTATGGCTCGTCAATCGTCTTGATTTACGTGAGCTTCGGGCTCATCTTTACAGCAGCCATGGGGCCTTTGGGCTTAAACGATTTGTCCACCAACCTCTGGATGAACCTCATTTTCTTCAGCATTTTTGTCTTGTTCGCCTTTTCATTCCTTGGCGCATTTGAAATTCAATTGCCAAATTCTTGGGTCAACAAAATGGACAAGCAAGCTGATCGCGGGGGTTATATCGGTATCTTTTTCATGGCCTTTACGCTTGGCTTGGTTTCTTTCTCATGTACAGGCCCAATCATCGGGACTTTATTAGTTGAAGCCTCAACCTCTGGCTCTTATTTAACGCCAGCAATTGGCATGACCGGCTTCTCTTTGGCACTAGCCATTCCGTTTACCATTTTTGCTATTTTCCCAGGCTGGCTCAATTCTTTGCCACAATCTGGCGGATGGTTAAACTCTGTAAAGGTGGTTTTAGGTTTAGCCGAATTAGCGCTAGCCTTGAAATTCTTATCTTCTGTAGACCTTGCTTACCACTGGGATTTACTCACCCGTGAGTGGTTTGTAGCCATCTGGTTCGTCTTGTTTTTCATTATGGGTTTCTACCTACTCGGAAAACTTCGTTTCTCTCATGATTCACCATTAGAAAAACTGAGTGTGCCGCGTTTTATGTTTGCGCTCATGGCCTTGACCTTCTCTGTGTATTTATTTACAGGAATGTTCGGCGCGCCACTTACCCTAATTGACGGTATTGCCCCTCCAAGAACGCACTCAGAAGACAATTTCCGCTGGGTCAACGGCGGCCTTGAAACAGGCTTAGCAAACGATTCAATTTCAGCACAGTTCGCTGCAGACATGCATCCGGTCGGAGATGGTTCAATTTTGGTTTTCCATGATCTTGACAAAGGAACGGAATACGCCAAAAAGAAAAATCTACCTATTCTACTTGACTTTACAGGCTATGCTTGCCAAAATTGCCGCAAGACTGAATCTACCGTCTGGACCAACGACGAAATTCGTCCGTTGTTGCAAAAGCAGTTTGTCATTGTTTCTTTGTACGTTGATGACCGCACACCACTACCTGCAAACGAAGTGCGTGTTTCCAAATTAAGCGGGACCATCAAAACTGTCGGTAACAAATGGGCTGACCTCGAAATGCAAAAATACGGTAGCTTCCAACAGCCATTGTATGTTGTCATTGACCACGAAGGCAAGGACCTCACCGAGGCCATCGGCTACACGCCAGACATCAAAGCTTACAAGAAATTCTTAGAAAGCGGCCTGACGCGCTTTAAGAAGTAGATGATTGTCTGCATTGCCGAAAAGCCAAGTGTTGCCCGTGATTTAGCGGAGATTTTAGGTGCTAAGAACCGCAAGGATGGCTACCTAGAAGGCAATGGTTATGCCGTTACTTGGGTTTATGGGCATTTGTGCTCACTCAAAGACCCCGAAGATTACAATCCTAACTGGAAATACTGGAAACTCGAAGACCTACCTATTATCCCGGCTCAGTTTGGCATTAAATTACGCGGTGACGATGGTGCTAGAAAACAGTTTCATGTCATTGAACGCTTAATTGCTCAGGCTACAGAGGTGATTAATTGCGGTGATGCCGGACAAGAAGGAGAACTCATTCAGCGTTGGGTTTTACTCAAGGCGAAATGTAAGGTGCCCGTGAAACGCCTCTGGATCTCATCACTCACCGAAGAAGCTATCAGAGAAGGTTTCCAAAAATTAAAACCTGGCAGCGATTTCGACAGACTTTTTGCCGCAGGAAATGCCCGCGCCGTTGGCGACTGGGTTCTGGGTATCAATGGCACCCGACTTTTCACTAGAAAATATGGCCGGGACAAACAAACCCTTTCTGTAGGGCGCGTTCAGACGCCTACCTTGGCGCTCATTGTACAGCGTCAGAAAGAAATTGAAGCTTTCAAAAGTGAAACATTCTACGAACTCAAGACCATTTATCGTGAAACCGAGTTCAATTGCCAAATAGAGCGCCTCAAAACCAAAGACAAGGCTGAAAAAGGTTTGGCTTACCTCAAAGACAAGCCTTTTGAAATCAGTAGTTTCGAACAAAAAGACGCCAAAGAAGGCAACCCAAGGCTTTATGACCTCACTTCGCTACAAGTAGATGGCAATCGTTATTACGGCTATTCTGCAGAGGAAACTTTAAATAAAGTCCAAAGTCTTTACGAGAAAAAACTAGTGACCTACCCAAGGGTAGATACCACCTACCTCTCTGAAGATTTACATCCAAAAATTCCAGGAATTATTTCAGGCCTCCGTGACTACAAACGCTTCACAGCAGCACTAGAAGGCAAGCCCATCAAGAAAACCAAACAGATTTTTGACGACAAAAAAATCACAGATCACCACGCTATTATTCCGACTGGCGTAGCACCTTCGGGCATCAGCCCCGATGAGCAGCGGGTCTACGACCTTATTGTTCGGCGCTTTATTGCTGCTTTTTATCCAGAATGTAAGGTTTCAAACACGACCGTTCTAGGCAAAGTGGACACACTTGAATTCAAGGCCACAGGCAAGCAGGTGATTGACAAGGGCTGGCGTGTTGTCTACGAAGATTTGAAGGCGCAGCAAAGCAACCCTGAAGATAAAATCTTGCCGCTTTTTACCAAAGGTGAAAGTGGCCCACACGAACCTTTTATTCATGAAGGTAAAACGAGTGCTCCAAAACCCTATACAGAAGCAACGCTACTCAGGGCCATGGAAACCGCAGGAAAACTCGTAGACAACGAAGAGATGCGCGAAGTCATGAAAGAAAATGGTATCGGGCGGCCATCTACACGCGCTAGTATCATTGAAACCCTCTTCAAGCGCCAATACATCGAAAAGAAAAAGAAAAATCTGTTTGCGACGCCAACAGGTATGGCACTCATCGATAAAATTTCTTTTGATTTATTAAAAAGCCCTGAACTAACAGGGCAATGGGAACACAAACTCAGGATGATTGAACGCGGCACCTATGAGGCGCAAACTTTCAAGGAGGAGTTATTTGTGATGGTCCGTGAACTCACCGACCAAGTGATTTTCAATAATTAACTCAGGTTACATGCGCTGAGGCGCCTCTATACCCAACATATGTAAACCATGTGCAATAGTTTGTTGCACAAGTGCACTTAGGCCAAGACGCATTTGCTTCAGTTGGGCATCTGGCTCAATAATAATTTTTACACTTTGATAGAATGTATTATAGAGCTTCACCAATTCGTAAATATAATTGGCAACAACAGCAGGTGAATATTGCTTAGCGGCTTCTTCTACAATACTTGGGAATTGCGACAAATGCTTGATAATTTCTTGCTCTTCAGGCTTCAATTCAAGATCTGTACTGAGAACCGTAGCTTTGTAGTCAGCCTTTTGTAAAAGTGTAGCAATGCGTGCGTGGGCGTATTGTATAAAAGGCCCTGTATTTCCGGTAAGGTCAATAGACTCAGCAGGATCAAACAACATGCGTTTTTTCGGATCAACCTTGAGCAAATAGTATTTCAAACCGCCCAAACCAATTTGACTATACAATTGGTTGCGTTCGTTGTCATTGAGCCCTTCCAAATGACCGCGTTCTTGGGTCATTTCTTTGGCAGTAAGCGTTACTTCGTCAATTAAATCATCGGCATCTACAACTGTACCCTCTCTTGATTTCATTTTCCCGCTAGGTAAATCTACCATGCCGTAACTCAGGTGAAAACAGTTGTCTGCCCAAGTATAGCCTAGTTTTTTCAGGATCAAGAACAAGACTTTAAAATGGTAATCTTGTTCATTCCCAACCGTATAAACCATACCGTGTAAATCCGGATAATCGGCAAAACGGTCAATGGCCGTACCGATGTCTTGCGTCATGTAGACAGCTGTGCCGTCTGAGCGCAACACGAGTTTTTCATCGAGGCCGTCTGCGCTGAGGTCAATCCAGACTGAACCATCTGGCTTCTGATAAAATACACCGGCTGCTAATCCTTGCATGACTTGGTCTTTGCCTAAAAGAAAGGTATCAGATTCATAATACAATTTGTCAAAACTGACACCCATTTTGGCATACGTTTGGTCAAAACCAGCGTAAACCCAACCATTCATGGTGGTCCAGAGTAAATAAACCTGAGGGTCACGCGCCTCCCACTTCACCAACATTTCTTTGGCTTCTTTGAGAATTTCAGTCTGATTTTTGGCGAGTTCTTTGATTTTATCGTCAAGGGCCGCACAGGCCTTTTCATCTTTGCCAGCTTTTGCCGCTTCAAAGTTTAATACCGCTTCTTGAATTGTTGTAGGCGTATCGGAAAAATCTTTTTCAGCCCATTTGGCCATCAATTCTTTGGCTTCTGCTTGTAGGGCTTTGTCAAAGGCAACATAATATTTACCCACCAACTTATCGCCTTTC